>CATIYQ010000056.1 GCA_949739465.1 uncultured Peptococcaceae bacterium
ATTTGCAGCGGCAGTTGCAACCGGCAATAAGGAAGAAGCCCAAGCACAATTGGTAGTGACTGTAAAAATGTTGGATAAAACTGCCAGCAAAGGGATTATCCACAAAAATGCTGCTGACAGAAAAAAAGCTCAATTATACAAACATTTCAACAATATGTAATGTTGCTGTTACAAAAGTAATCAGAGAAGGTTTTCCTATCGTTTATGTGAATGACAGGAAAACTTTTTTATTTTAAAAAGAATCGCTGTTCTCATTCATAATTTCCCCTTTTGGACATATTTATAACTATGGATTAAAGGGGGATCGTATATGCTCAATTCGCTGGTAAGGCAAAACGCCTATAAAAGAAAGGGATATCTATCCAACTATGAAAAGGGGTTTTCCTTGGGAAGTTTACTCTTTTTTATCTTTGTTTTAGGGGTGTTCTTCTTAGGAATAGAGGGCGTTTTTTTATTGTTGCCTGAGACAGGGGCAGATTTTTCCCTTTCCGAGGGGACCGCATATGGGGTTTCAGGCATTCCCGGTATTTCTTATGCCCAAGATGATTTACCCATTGCCTATGGTTGGCGTGGTGGAGAACGTTTCTTGGCCTGGGCTACGCCTTACGGCTTAGGAGGGGGAAGCGGTGCTGCAGGGGAAAATGCTGTTGACCGTGACGGTGTCAATGGTGATGAACCTTCTTCTCTGCCTGTGCTGCCCAATACGAACCCCATTGATGAAGAGGCAGTATTGGCGGCGCGGGCGGAGTTTCGTGATATGGCGCCTATCGGTATTTATTGTACCCATACGACGGAAAGCTATATTCCTACTTACGGAGAGGCAAAAGCCAGTGGAGAGCGGGGCGGCATTTATAATGTGGCGTTAGCCTTAAAGGATAGCTTGGAGAAGAGGGGCATTCCCGCTGTGGTGTCGGATACCATTCATGATTATCCTGATTGGGAACTGTCCTACAGCAATTCTCTGGACACCATGGAAGCCATGAAAAAGAAATATCCCGGTATGGAAATGTTCATTGATGTACATCGTGATGCTATCGGCAGTGACGACCCGTTGACCACTACCATTAACGGTGAAGAAGTAACCCGTCTTATGCTGGTTGTGGGGAGCAACAAACGGTCTAATCATCCAAACTGGGAACAGAATCTGGCATTTGCACGGAAAATCGGCAATGCGCTGGAAAAAAATGCGCCGGGCATTCTACGGTCTGTGCGGGTGCAAAGCGGCAGATATAATCAGCATCTTTCTCCCAAAGCCATTTTGGTAGAGGTGGGTTGTAGCAATTCCAGTCTGGAGCAGGCGGAAAAAGGCGTGGACCATTTGGCGGCTGCCATTGAAACGGTGTTGCTGGCTGAAAAAATAGAAGAAAAAAATCAACCGAAGCAAGAAGAGAAATCTGATGAAAAAAAAGATCAGGACGGTTTATTAAGCGGCAGCGACGCACTGAAAATGATAAAAATTGTTGAGTAGTAAAAGCTAACCAAAGATAATCAAAGGTATGAAAGCAAACACCCTGGGCAATCTAGCCCTAGGAGGTGTTTGCTTTGCTGGCTTTAAAAAGGAAAAAATGGTTTTATTACAGTAATCTGCTGCTGCTTGTTACCATAGCTGTGTGTTTTGTGATTGGCGGGCTGAATCTGACTGCTCAAAGAATGTCTACCATTGTTCCCCAATTACCCGCAAAAGCCTTTTCGGTGGAGTTGGAGGAAAAGCAGATTTCCTTTGACATCTTGGGCAATGAATTTCAGGTAAGGTTACCTGCTTTTCTCGGAGGAAGTTCTTCAGAAAAATAATCTGGAAATTACTGTCAATAGAACGGGGAATATGGTAAAATATTAAAATAAGAGTGGACAAAACGAAAAGGCAAAAACCATAATTGGGGGAAACGATGAGCAAAGAACAAAATGCCACAGTGGCGCGGGCTGCCGGTTTTTTAATGGTGACCATGATTGCATCGCGGATTTTAGGCTATGTGCGCGACGTTATCATCTACAATTCTTTCGGTCAAAATCGCATTACCGACGCTTATCATGCGGCTTTTTCCATTCCTGATTTTTTATATATGATATTGGTGGGCGGTGCGCTTAGCTCCGCCTTTATCCCTGTATTTTCCAGTTATGTCAATAAGGACAAAGAAGAAGGTTGGCGTGTGGCAAGCATTGTTCTCAACTGGGTGATAATTCTGCTGTTGATTGGCATTGCTTTAGGCATTGCTTTCACGCCTCAGCTGATTCAACTTTTGGTGCCGGGCTTTGACGAGACATATATGGAGTTGACGGTAGCGTTGACGAAAATCATGTTTATCCAGGTATTTTTCATGGCGCTTTCCGGTATATCTCAGGGTATTTTGCAGTCTTATAAGCGGTTTACCAGTCCTGCTGTAGGTTCTGTTTTGTATAACTTAGGTATTATCATTGGGGGGCTGGTTCTCGCCGGTCCTGTGGAACGGTTGTTTCCCGGCTATGGCATTGCGGGCTTTTCTATCGGGGTTGTTTTGGGTGCGATGATTAACTTCCTGGTGCAGGTACCGTCTCTCAAAAAAGTGGGCTTTCGTTATTATCCCAGCTTTGACTTATCCCACCCCGGTGTAAAAAGCATTATGGTATTGATGATACCGGTGTTTATCGGGTTATCCATTGAAGAAATCAACAGTTTTGTCAGCCAAGCGTTGGCGTCTGATTTAGAGCCGGGCATGCTGGCAGCGCTTAAATCCGGTCAGCGACTCATGCAGCTTCCGGTAGGCGTTTTTGCCATTGCTATTGCTGTGGCGGTATTCCCCACCATGACGGCTCATGTTGCCAAAGGTGAAATGGACGAGTTCCAACAATCGGCGTCTTTGGGATTGCGTTCTGTTTTGTTCATTACCATTCCGGCGGCAGTGGGACTGGCTGTGCTTAGAGTACCTATTGTCCGTTTTATGTATGAATTTCAGGGGGGCGCATTTACGCCGGAAGCAACCATTGCAACGGCAGACGCGTTGCTGTTTTACTGCATTGGACTTTTTGCCTATGGGGCGATTCATGTGCTGAGCCGCACCTTTTATTCTCTGCAAAATACCATGACGCCGGTGTTTGCCAGCGTTTCTTCTATTGCAGTTAATATTTGTTTGAGCATTGCCCTGGTGCGCCCTATGGGACATACGGGTTTGGCGCTTGCTTACTCTTTGAGCGGCATTTTTAATATGGTATTGTTGCTCCTGCTCTTAAAGAAGAAGACCGGTTCTGTAGATGAAAAAAACCTTTTGGCGTCTTTTGGTAAAATTATTTTAGCGTCCGCTTGTATGGGGGCAGTGGTTTTCTTTGCCGCTTGGGGCTGTGAAAGCCTTCTGGGTACGGCGGGAAAACTGGCGCAATCTGTGCAGTTGGCAGTAAGTATCGGCATCGGGGCTGTTGTTTACGCACTGATTACCATTAGCCTGAAAATGGACGAAGCAGATATGGTCAAAGGGGTGCTCTTACGAAAATTCAAACGGCGGAGAAAAGATGTACCCAAAACGGAATAAATATGGTAAGATAAATTATTAAAATGAAGTGGAATAGGTGAGAAGGCATGACAATCCCACAAGAAAATATTCGCAACTTTTGCATTATTGCCCATATCGACCATGGGAAGTCTACCCTGGCAGATAGGCTATTAGAATACACCGGAGCGGTCAGCGCCCGGGAAATGGAAGCTCAAATCTTAGATAATATGGATTTAGAACGGGAGCGAGGCATTACTATTAAAATGCAGTCTGTTCGGCTCAATTATAAAGCTGATAACGGCGAAGAATATGTTCTCAACTTAATCGACACCCCGG
Source organism: uncultured Peptococcaceae bacterium (assembly GCA_949739465.1). Lineage (GTDB taxonomy): Bacteria > Bacillota > Dehalobacteriia > UBA4068 > JAAVYR01 > JAAVYR01. The sequence goes on from CATIYQ010000056.1 coordinate 3,798, forward strand.
GACATGTGGACTTTACTTATGAGGTATCCCGCAGTCTTGCGGCTTGTGAAGGGGCGATTCTGGTGGTGGACGCTGCCCAAGGTATCGAGGCGCAAACCCTTGCTAACGTATACTTAGCTTTGGAACATAATTTGGAAATCATTCCGGTTATCAATAAAATCGACTTACCCAGCGCCGACCCGGAAAAAGTGAAACAGGAAATCGAAGACGTTATTGGCTTAGATGCCAGCGGCGCCATTCTTGCCTCGGCAAAAACAGGCGTTGGCACCAAGGAAATTTTAGAAGCCATCGTTCATCTCATTCCGCCGCCAAAGGGCAATGCGGAAGAGCCACTGCAGGCATTGATATACGACTCCTGTTTTGACGCTTACAAGGGCGCTGTTTCCTACATTCGCGTCATGGAAGGTCGCATCTATCCCGGTATGCAAATGCTGACTATGGGAACGAAAAAGGTAGCAGAAATCAATGAAGTTGGTATTTTTACCCCGGCGATGAAAACGGTAGAGGGTCTTTCTGCCGGGGAAGTCGGCTATGTAACGGCAAGCATAAAAAATGTCAAGGATACCCAGGTAGGGGATACCATTACCGACAACAAAAATCAGGCGGCGCTTCCCTTGCCCGGCTACCGCAAAGCAACGCCTATGGTTTATTGCGGGCTGTATCCTATCGAAAACAATGCTTATGGGGATTTGAAGGACGCTTTAGAAAAGCTCCAATTAAACGACGCTTCTCTTTCCTTTGAACCGGAAACTTCTGTGGCGTTGGGTTTTGGTTTCCGCTGCGGTTTCTTAGGTCTTTTGCATATGGAAATCATTAAAGAGCGGCTGGAGAGAGAATATAAGCTGGAGCTTTTGGTAACGGCGCCCAGCGTAAGTTACCGCGTCACTAAAAACGACGGTGAACTTCTTGTTATTGATAACCCGGTCAATCTGCCGCCAGTGACGGAAGTTGCTTTCATTGAAGAGCCTTTCGTCAAAGCTACCATTATGGTGCCGTCGGATTTTGTTGGGAGCATTATGGAACTGGCACAAGAACGGCGGGGGGCTTTCCTCAACATGGAATACATCACGGAAAATCGTGTGATGATTACTTATAACCTGCCTTTATCGGAAATTATTTACGACTTCTTCGACCAGCTGAAATCTCGTACCAAAGGTTATGCCTCTTTGGATTATGAACTGATAGGGTACCAACAAAGCGACTTAGTGAAGCTGGATATTTTGGTCAACAATGAGGTGGTAGACGCACTTTGCTGCATTGTCCATAAGGATAAAGCCTATTATCGAGGGCGGGCGTTGGTAGAAAAATTACGCAGTCTCATTCCTCGTCAGCTCTTTGAAGTGCCAATTCAGGCTGCTATTGGCAACAAGGTAATTTCTCGGGAAACGGTAAAAGCCATGCGGAAAAACGTCTTGGAAAAATGCTATGGCGGCGATATCACCCGTAAACGGAAGCTCCTGGAAAAGCAAAAAGAAGGGAAGAAACGCATGAAGCAAGTGGGCAGCGTGGAAATCCCCCAAGAAACATTTATGGCTGTGCTGGAAATTGATAAATAACCTGATATAGAGAAACGCAGTCCAGACCAAAGGGTTTGGGCTGTTCTCTTATGTTTAATGAAAATCAGAAAGAAGGCGTTGGCGTTGGGCTTTTCTGCCGTATATATTCATGTTCCTTTTTGTTTGCAGAAATGCAATTATTGTGATTTTCTTTCTTTCCCCGGAAAACCGCAGGCAGCGGTAGTGTGGCAATATTTTGACGGACTGAAAAAAGAATTTGCTCTTTATCGGGAAAGGTTGAACGGTGCAATTTTTGCGCCCAACAGCAATGTAACAATTTATTTTGGCGGAGGAACACCTAGTTTGATGCCGGTAGAGTTTATTGCAGAAATTATCACTATGGTGAAGCAGGCGGCAGCCGACTGTGGTACCAACGTTATCGAAATTACCTTGGAAGCGAACCCCGGAACCATAGCACAAAGCTATTTGCAGGGGCTGAAAGCATCGGGTGTTAGCCGTATTTCTCTGGGGGCGCAGAGCTTTGATGATACCGATTTGGCTGTCATGGGCAGACTGCACACTGCTGCTGATATAAAAGAAGCGGTGGCTTTCTGTCGGGCGTGCGGCTTTGATAATGTTAGCCTAGATTTAATCGCTAACCTGCCTGGGCAGACGGTGGAAAAATGGTTGACCAATTTGCAGCAAGCCGTTGCACTGGAGGTAGAACATCTTTCTTGCTATGGGCTGCATCTTTCCGAGCAATCTCCTTGGGGTAAGGCATATGCTCTGGGCAAACTGGATTTACCTGACGAGGACAGCGAAATTGCAATGTGGCAGGCGGGCAGGGCTTATTTGCAGGAGCAAGGCTATGAGCAGTATGAAATTTCTAATTTTGCGAGACAAGGAAAAGCCTGCCGACATAATCTAAAGTATTGGCGGCGGGAAAACTACCTGGGACTGGGGCTGGGCGCTGCCTCTTGTTATGGTAACTATCGTTGGTCCAATGGGGAAACATTGACGGATTATCAAGGAAAGCTGGGAAAGGGAAGATTGCCTATTGCTTTTCAGGAAATGTTAACAGATGAAGTGGTCTTAGCGGAAGGAATTTTTTTGGGGTTACGCTGTACAGAGGGCGTGTCCTTTGACGTGATGAAAGCAAAATACGGTGTGGAGATTGTCACTGTATATGAAAAAGAAATGAAACAATTAGAAAAAGCAGGCTTGCTCTTTATTGATGAGATAGGTATGCGGCTCTCGCCCCGCGGACAGTTATTGGCAAATAACGTTTTTACTGCTTTTTTACCGGAAAAGCCGGAATAAAATAGGAAACTATTGACAATGCTATGAGGCGGTGATATATTATGTTATAGGTTAGCACTCAGTAGTGGAGAGTGCTAACAAAAAGAGGTG
>CATIYQ010000057.1 GCA_949739465.1 uncultured Peptococcaceae bacterium
AGAACGGGAGTCAGCTACAACAACACGGTAAAAAGGGTTCTTTTTCGCACCCATTCTTTTCAAACGAATTTTTGTTGCCAAGATATTCACCTCCTTTAACATACTTTAGAATCCGCCACTCATTATGAGAGCAAACATACTACTTCCTAGGCAAAATTAAGCGCTGGGAAATAGCCGGCATTTTGTGGCACATTACAGAAACGGAAACTTAAATCCGCCTTTGCCCCGCATTTTCTTTTTCATGCCTTTGGTATCGCCCATCATCTTCATGAGCTTTTGCATTTGGCTAAATTGCTTTAGGAGTCGGTTCACATCCTGCACCTGAGTGCCGCTGCCCTTTGCTATCCGCACCTTGCGAGAGCCGGTAATGATATCCGGCTTTTGCCGCTCTTCTCTGGTCATGGACTGAATGATTGCCTCTACACGAGTCATTTCTTTGGGGTCGATTTTTGCGTCTTTGAATTGCTTGCCCAATCCCCCCGGCAACATACCAATTAAATCCTCCATAGGACCCATATGCTTCATCTGCTCGATTTGCTCCAGGTAATCCTCCATGGTGAATTGGGCTTTGAGCATTTTTTCCGTCATTTCCTGGGCTTTTTTCTCATCGACTACCGCTTGGGCTTTTTCGATGAGAGAAAGAACGTCGCCCATCCCCAAGATACGGGACGCCATACGGTCAGGATAAAACGGTTCTAAAGCGTCCAGCTTTTCACCCATACCGACAAATTTAATGGGCTGCCCCGTTACGGCTTTGACAGAAAGCGCTGCGCCGCCGCGGGTATCCCCATCCAACTTGGTCAAAACCACCCCGGTAATGCTAATGGCTTCATGGAAAGATTCCGCTACTTTTACCGCATCCTGCCCTACCATAGCGTCTACTACCAAGAGGATGTCATTGGGCTGGGCAACTTCCCGCACCCCTTTTAGTTCTTCCATTAACACTTCGTCAATGTGTAATCGCCCTGCCGTATCCAAAATCACATAGTCGTTACCATGACTTCTGCCATGCGCAATGGCTTCTTCTGCAATCAACACAGGACTTACCTGGTCACCCAAAGAGAAGACAGGAATGCCCATTTCTTCCCCTAAGACCTGCAACTGTTTAATGGCCGCGGGACGATAAATATCCGCCGCCACCAGGAGCGGTCGTCTGCCTTGATTTTTCAGCCATTTGGCAAGTTTTGCGCTGCTGGTGGTTTTCCCTGAGCCTTGAAGTCCCACCATCATGATAACGGTCGGTGGCTTAGAGGAAACATTGAGTTTGGATTGTTCCGCGCCCATAAGGGTCGTTAATTCTTCGTTAACGATTTTAATAACCTGCTGACCGGGAGTAAGACTTTCCAGCACATCGCTGCCGATAGCCCGTTCCTTGACCTTGCCCACAAAGTCCTTGACCACCTTATAGCTAACGTCTGCTTCTAAGAGAGCCAAACGGATTTGCCGCATTGCTTCGTTCACATCTGCCTCAGACAGCCGTCCCTTGCCGGTAAGTTTTTTGAAAGTTTCCTGGAGTTTATCCGCTAAATTTCCAAATAACGCCATAGGTTATTTCCTTTCCGCTTCTTCTATAGCATTGATTTCTGCCATAGCGTCAACTAAAATGCCAGTATCCCCCGTCTCATATGCTTTTGCCACCACTGCTGAGAGCCGGGAGAGCCGCTCTTGCTCCTGCTGGAATTTCCGCACCAGCCCCAGCTTTTCCTCATAGCCAATAAGCGCCTGCTCGCTGCGTTTCACTGCATCATGGACTGCCTGTCTGGAAATACCCAGCTCCGTTCCAATCTCGCCCAGGGAATAATCTTCATTATAAAATAAATCTAAAATCAGTTTTTGTTTTTCTGTTAATAGTTCACCATAAAAGTCAAACAACATGGTAATCTGGGTAATTTTCTCCATCATCTTGCATCACCCAATCTCACACTATCAAGTATTTTTCCTTAACAGAGGCTATTATATACAAAAAAAAGAACGCCGTCAAGGATTTTTTCTTGACAGCTTTGTTTTGTATTTCATTTTGCTGTGATTCTTTGCGCCGCCTGTTTCGCTGCCGCCATAACGCGTTCCTCATCAATGTGCAGCAGCTCATAGTTCTTCATAAGGATTTCTCCGTTTACCAGCACTGTCTTTACATCACTGCCTTTTGCCGCATAGACCAGGTCAGAAATTTTATCATGACCGGGTTGCATATGCGGTTTTGTTAAATCCACAAAAATCATATCTGCTTTTTTCCCCACCGTCAGCGTGCCGATTTCGGCTTGAAGTTGCAAGGCTGCCGCACCGTTTACCGTAGCACAGGTAAGCGTCTCTCCTGCCGGCAGAACAGTAGGGTCACCTGTAATGCCCTTTTGCAACAAAGCTGCCATTCGTAATTCTTCAAACATATCCAGGTTATTATTGCTGCAAGAGCTGTCTGTACCGATAGAAACAGTTAAGCCTTTTGCTAACATTTTCGATACAGGGGCAACACCGTTACCCAGTTTTAAATTGCTGCGAGGGTCATGGGCTGCTGCCACTTGATGTCTTGCTAAAATATCTAATTCCTTATCAGATATATGAACCAAATGGGCTCCCAATACAGGTAGGTCAAAAAAACCAACTTCCTCCAGTTTTTCCATTTGACGCTTGCCGTATTCCCGCTCATAATCAGCCTGCTCTTTGGCTGTTTCCGCCAGGTGAATATTTAAGAATGTATTTAGTCTCTTGGCTTCCGCTGCCATTTCCCGCAAAAATGACGGCGGGCAAAGATAAGGTGAATGAGGCGAAAGACAAGCTGTGATTCGACCACCTGCCGCCCCCTGCCATTTGGTATAGAAGTCGCAGGATTCTTTGAGCTTTGCCTCGCTATGGTCGATACAACGGCTGATATTGGCACGAATTCCTGTTTCCGCTACTGCTTCTGCCAATGCGTCTGCAAAAAAATACATATCAGCAAAACAGGTAGTCCCACTTCTTATCATCTCACAGATAGAGAGCATACTCCCCCAATATACATCTTCAGGCGTCATGTTATCTTCCACAGGAAAAACCCGTTCAAAAAGCCATGTATTTAGCGGTAAATCATCGCCGTAACCTCTGAGCAAGGACATGCCGGCATGGCTATGGGTATTAACCAGCCCCGGCATGACCAAAGTATCCTTGCCGTCAATAACTTCTACACCGACCGTTTCTATCTCGTTTAAATGTTCGCCCACTTGAACTATGTTATCGCCATCAATGAGAATCTCCCCGAGGAAAGGCTGCCGCAGGCTGCCGTCGACCTCTTTTTCCATGGTGAGAAGATAAGCATTTTTTACTAATTTTTTCATAGCAACCCCTTCTTTTCCGGTTATACCCCTTGCGACCACTGGCGGCAGCCGCATTGCCGCACCGCCGATAAATCCATAATGACTTGGGTCAAAAGGGCGATGATTTTTTCCTCCAGCCGCGCCATATCAAAGCAGACAATTTCTTTTTCTCCTTCTCCCGTCGTCCCTGCTGCCATATTCATAGACATGGCAAGACTGGCATAGCAAATACCCAACTCCCGACAGAGAATGGCTTCTGTAGCCGAGGTCATGCCCACCACGTCGCCGCCTAAGATACCAAAGGCTTTGATTTCCGCTGCTGTTTCAAAACGAGGACCCTCCGTGCAGACATAAACCAAATCCCCCACCAAAGGAATCCCCAGCTTTTTCCCTGCCCCAAGAAAACATTGGTTCATTTCCGGGCAATAAGGATACGTCATATTAACAAACTTGCCTTGTTCCAAAAGAGCCCCTTGGTAAAAAGAGGATTTCCGCCCTTTGGTAAAATCTATAAATTGCCCTAATACCCCCAAAGAACCAGGCTGAAAATCTGCCCGCAGAGAGCCGACCGCCGCTGTGCCAATAATCCGCTCCACCCCCAAAGAAGAAAAGGCGTAAATATTGGCTTGATAGTTGACGCAATGAGGCAAAATGGTATGCGCATTGTCATAACCGTGACGGTTGAGAAAATAAATCTCTTTTTTTTTTAATGCTCCTTTCAGCAGATGAACGCTGCCATAGGGCGTATTCACCGTCACGCCTTGGGCATCCTCCCCTATTAATAGAGAATTTTGAATGCCTGTGCCGCCAATAATACCGATTTTTTCTTTCATATTGCAATCCTACCTACTGTTTCCTATGACGTTTTTATTCAAACAACGCACGAGCAAAATCTTCTGCCACAAATTCTCTTAAATCGTCAATGCCTTCCCCGACGCCAATCATGCGGACAGGCAAATTCAACTCGTTTTTAATGCCGATAACCACGCCGCCTTTGGCAGTACCGTCCAGCTTGGTCAGAATCAGTCCCGTTAGCGGCACAGCTTCGCCAAAGATTTTCGCCTGAGAAATGGCGTTTTGCCCGGTGGTAGCGTCCAGCACCAAGAGAACCTCAGGCTGAAGGTTTGGCGCTTCCCGACTGATAATCCGTCCCATTTTTTCCAGCTCCGCCATAAGATTGGCTTTGTTTTGCAGACGACCTGCCGTGTCGATAATCAACACGTCGGTTTTTCGGGCAATGGCAGCTTTCACCGCGTCAAAGACCACTGCCGCAGGGTCAGAGCCTTCTTGGTGGTGAATAACGTCAACGCCAACTCGTTCCCCCCATACCATAAGCTGGTCGATAGCTGCCGCCCGAAAGGTATCCGCCGCCGCCAGCAGCACTTTATTATTTTCACTGACAAAGTAATTAGCAAGTTTACCAATGGTAGTGGTCTTGCCCACACCGTTCACGCCAACCATGAGGATAATGTTTAATTCCCCTTTTTTCATGGGAAAACCACTTTCTCCCGCCAGCAAAATTTTACTGATTTCTTCTTGCAGCACCGGTTTCAGCTGTTCCGCTTCTTTGATATGGTCTTCCTTTACCCGCGCCCGCAGCCTATCCACCAAAAGAAGTGATGTTTCCACCCCGACATCGCCTTGTATCAACGCTTCTTCCAGCTCTTCATATAAGTCCTCGTCGATTTTCCGTCCCAGGGAAAAGACAGTGTCCACAGTACTTGCAAAGCCTTCTTTTGTTTTGCTCAAACCCGCTTTTAATTTTTCAAAAAAGCCCATTTACGCGCCTCCTCATTTCATTTTTATCCTTATCATCATTGCCGACTCATTATTCTCAACTGATTTTTTCTACATCTTGCAGGGAAACAGAGATGAGCTTAGACACCCCTTCTTCCGCCATGGTAACGCCCCAGAGAGAGTCTGCTACCTCCATGGTGCCTTGACGGTGAGAAATCAATAGGAATTGGGTGCTTGCCGCAAAATCCTCCAGATAATTGGCAAAACGGGAAACATTGGCTTCGTCCAACGCCGCGTCGATTTCGTCCAATAAACAGAAAGGACTGGGTTTTACCTTAAGGAGCGCCAACATCAACGCTACCCCAATAATGGTTTTTTCCCCACCGGAGAGCAAATTATAATTACTGATTTTCTTCCCCGGCAGCTGGACGGAAATATCTACCCCTGTATAGAGCATATGTTCCGCATCCGTCAGCACGAGGCTTGCGCTGCCGCCGCCGAATAAATGCTTAAAGGTGATGTCAAACTCTTTGCTTACCTTAGCGTAGGTTTCACCGAAGCGTTTCACCATAATAACGTCCATTTCCTTGATGACTTTTTCCAAGGAGCCTTTCGCCTCGGTTAAATCCTGCTGTTGTGCCGTTAAAAACTCATATCGTTCTTTGCTTTCTTGGTATTCCTCGATTGCGCCCAAGTTAATCGTGCCTAAAGCGGCGATTTGGGTTTGCAGGCGAATGATGTTTTTCTTGGTTTCCTTTACCGTCATCCCTTCTACCATGTTTAAGCGCGCCTGAGCAAAATTCATCTCATATTTTTCCCATAGCTTGTTAGATTCGTTTTCCCAGTCCGCCTCCAACCGCGCCTTTTGTACTTCTTTTTCATGGACGCTTTGCTGCAAGCGGTTAACGGTTGGTCGCAGTTTTTGAACGGCGTCTTCCAACTGTTGGA
>CATIYQ010000058.1 GCA_949739465.1 uncultured Peptococcaceae bacterium
AGCGTCCTTGGCACGGGTGCAAAGAAATATGGAAGACGCTTGTCGGCAATCTGTCTTTGGCAACACACCCCAATTGATTGCTGTTACAAAAACAGTCAGTGTTCAAAAGATACAGGAATCCATTGCTTGCGGTGTGCGGGCAGTCGGTGAAAACCGTGTTCAGGAATTACTGGAAAAGTATGAGGTTATCGGCAGGCAGGTAGACTGGCACTTAATTGGTTCTTTACAGACCAATAAAGTGAAGTATATTGTAGATAAGGTAGCAATGGTTCATTCGTTGGATAGAGAAGAGCTGGCAGTAGAACTGCAAAAGCGGTGCGCAGCTGTTGGCAGGATGCTACCTGTGCTTGTACAGGTCAATCTTACCAGGGAAGAAAGTAAATCCGGCTTTTATGAAGAGGAGGTTATTCCTTTCTTGCGGCGAGCCGGAGATTACCCGAATCTGAAAATCTCAGGGTTGATGACCATCGGGTTTCCTTGCTCTGACCCGGAGGAAACAAGACCTGTTTTCCGTCGACTCAGAGAATTAAAAGAGCAAATAGAAGGATTACAGCTCTCAGGTGTGGAAATGAAGTATTTATCCATGGGCATGAGTCACGATTATCAGGTTGCTATCAGCGAAGGAGCAAATCTGGTGCGGGTAGGCAGCGCTATTTTCGGCAAACGGATTTACCCGCAGCCGTCTGTATCAGATGAAAAATAAGGAATTAAAAATTTTAGGAATATTTTAGGGGGTAACAAAATGAGCGGATTCATGGACAAAATGAGTAATATTTTCTTCAAAACGGTAGAAGAAGACGAAGAAGAAATGGAAATGGAAGTCCCAATGCAAAATCGGGGGTTGGAACGTCCGACTATCCCGATGACCAGCAGTAAGACCAGCGCCAGAGACCCACGGGATATTTGGGGCGAACCGGAACCAAAAAAGAACAAAAAAAGCAATCTGATGTCTATTCCCACCCAAAACAAAGTGCTGGATATGGTGCTGATTAAGGCAGAATCTTATGATGATATGCAAGTCATTGCCCAACATATCAAAGAACAACGGGTGGTTATCGTTAACTTTGAGGATATGTCTAAAGATGTGGCGCAAAGAATGGTAGATTTCTTAAGCGGCGCTGTGTTTGCTTTGGACGGGGTACCAAAGAAGGTTTCCGGCGGTACGTTCCTTTTCAGTTCTCGTAATGTAGATTTGACCGGCAAGATTATGGACGGCGAACAGGAATTTAGCTCTGCTTTTAACTTTGGATCTAATCTGAAAAATGAAAACAAAGGCTTTAAGTGGTAATCAATCGTTCGTGATTTTGGGAATCTTTTCATCATAATTTAAGAAAACAACAATAAAATAATCCTAAGAAAACAGAAACCGATATAAAATGAAGGGAGGGAAACTGTGTGCATTTTTCCGTGGCGCAGATTGTATATGTGGCGTTTCAAGTATATAGTTGGTTGATTTTTACACGGGTATTGTTATCGTGGTTTCCGGTGAATCCCTATAATCCCATTATCAAATTTATTTATGAGATTACAGAACCGCTTTTAGCGCCTATGCGGAGAATCATGCCGCCATCTCCCGCTATGCCCATTGATTTTTCACCGATTTTAGCCATTGTCGTATTGCAATTTGTAGAGCGGTTTGTCTTAATGCTGGTGGGAAAGATTTTTTAAGAAATGCAGCAAGATTTGTTACCTTGACATTTGAATGTAGTTTAGTATAATAAAGAAAATATATTTTTTTGATAAAAGCGATGACCGGGACAAGTATTTTGTGCGGAGCGGTAAAGCGAGCCTGGGACGGTGAGAGCCGGGCGTGCAGCATGGAAGAACACATCACCCGAGAGCGTTTATCCGAAACCTGTTTTCTCAAACAGGCAGTAGGATAAAACGGAGACGCCACGTTACGGTGACGAGTGACGCTGAGGGCCAATGGGCTTTTCGCGTTAGTAGGGTGGTACCGCGGAGACTTTCGCCCCTAAGAGGGGAGATGGTCTTTTTTTATTGCAAAAATAGAGAGGAGTATGAAAAATGGCAACAGAAGATTATGGTAAAACGCTGAATTTACCGCAAACGGAATTTCCCATGCGGGCGAATCTGCCCCAACGGGAAGGCGAATATTTGAAATATTGGCAGGATATGGACCTGTACCATGAAATCTTAAAGCAAAATGAAGGCAAGCCGAAATTTATTTTACACGACGGTCCTCCTTATGCCAACGGCAATATTCACTTAGGTCATGTGCTGAATAAAGTATTGAAGGACATGATTTGTAAATTCAAATCCATGGACGGTTATGATGCTCCCTATGTGCCAGGCTGGGATACTCACGGGTTACCCATTGAACAAAAGGCGATAAAAGAATTAGGCATTAACCGTCACCAGGTCAGCAAAAATGAATTTCGTGATAAGTGCAAGGAATTTGCCTTGGGCTTTGTTAACACCCAAAGAGAACAATTTAAACGGGTCGGGGTGCGGGCTGACTGGGACAAGCCCTATATTACCTTGATGCCGGAATATGAGGCGGAACAGGTAAAAGCCTTCGGTGAAATGTGCAAAAAAGGATATGTTTATAAGGGCCTAAAGCCTGTGTATTGGTGTATGGATTGCGAAACAGCTCTTGCCGAAGCGGAAATCGAATATGCCGACCACACTTCTCCTTCAATTTATGTAAAATTCCCGGTAAAGGACGGTAAAGGTATCGTGCCGGAAGACGCCTATTTTGTTATCTGGACCACCACGCCTTGGACCATTCCTGCTAACGTTGGCATTTGCTTAAATGAACGTTTTACTTATTGTCTGGCAGACATAGGCGGCAGTAAGTTGGTCATTGCCAAAGACTTGCTGGAACAGTTTGCAAAAGCCATGGAAACGGAAGATTATAAGGTGTTGGCGGAATACCAAGGAAAAGAATTGGAACGAATCGTCTGCAAACATCCGTTGTTTGAAAGAGACTCTCTGGTTATTTTAGGTGACCATGTTACCTTAGATGCCGGTACCGGTTGCGTACACACAGCGCCTGGTCATGGGGTAGATGACTTTATGGTAGGGAAAAAATATGATCTGCCTGTCATTGCTCCTGTAGATGATAAAGGCTGTTTTACAGAAGAGGCAGGTCCTTTTGTTGGATTAAAAACGATTACCGATGGGAATAAGGCTGTTCTTGCGGCGTTGACAGAAACCGGCGCCCTCTTGAAAACGGAGCATATCCGTCACCAATATCCTCACTGTTGGCGTTGTAAGCACCCTATTATTTTCCGGGCGACGGAACAATGGTTTGCCTCAATTGACGGTTTCCGTGAAAAAGCCTTGGAAGAAATTGACAATGTAAAATTCATCCCTGCTTGGGGTCATGACCGTATCTATAACATGGTGCGGGACAGAGGAGATTGGTGTATTTCTCGTCAGCGGAGCTGGGGCGTGCCTATTCCTATTTTCTACTGTGAAAAATGTGGCAAAGATATTATCAATGACGCTACCATTGAAAAGACCGCAAAACTTTTTGGCGAATACGGTTCTAACATTTGGTATGAAAAAGACGCTGATGAATTAGTGCCGGAAGGTTTCGTTTGTCCGGAATGCGGTCATAACCATTTCCGTAAAGAAATGGATATTATGGATGTTTGGTTCGACTCTGGTTCCAGTAGTTTCAGCGTGTTGGAACAACGTCCCGAACTGGACGTGCCTGCTGATTTGTACTTAGAAGGCAGCGACCAACACAGAGGTTGGTTTAACTCGTCGCTTTCCATTTCTACGGCGGTGCGGGGCTATGCGCCATATAAACAAGTATTAACCCATGGCTTCTTAGTCGATGAAAAAGGACGGAAAATGTCCAAATCTTTGGGCAATGTGGTAGACCCCTTGAAGATTATCGAACAAATGGGGGCGGACGTACTGCGGCTGTGGGTGGCTTCCGCCGACTATCGTAACGACCTTGCCGTATCCCCTGGTATTATGAAACAGGTAGGGGAGGCTTATCGGAAAATTCGTAACACCGTTCGTTTCTTAATAGGCAACACCTACGACTATGATAATAAAATCAATCGGGTGGCCTATCAGGATTTGATGGAAATCGACCGTTTGGCAGAACACAAGCTCCAATTGCTTATTGAAAAGGTGTTGGAATCTTATCGTAACTATGAATTCCATGTGGTATATCATGCCATTCATAAATTCTGCGTGGTGGATATGAGCGCCTCTTATCTGGACATTATCAAGGACCGCTTGTATGTAGAATGTGCCGATGATGTGAAACGCCGCTCTGCTCAAACTGTTATGTATGACATCTTACAAGTGTTGCTGCGATTGATTACACCGATTTTAGCATTTACCTCTGAAGAAATTTATTCTTTTCTGCCGAAGGAAGCTGATGCGCCCAAGAGCGTGCAAATGCTCTCTATGCCTGAGGTGAAGGAAGATTACAAAGACGATGCGTTGGCGGCGAAATGGGATATTATCTTTGCCGTCAAAGAAAAGGTTGCCAAAGAATTGGAAGCGGCAAGAACATCTAAAACCATTGGTCACTCCTTAGACGCTGCCGTTACCATTTATTGTGAAGATAACATTTATGATATTTGCGCATCGTTAGGCGATTATCTGTCTTATGTGCTCATTGTCAGCCAAGCAAGACTAAGAAAGCTTGCCGATATGCCTAGCGGCATGGCAACAGAAGATGGCGTTGCCGTTGGGGTAGAAGCGGCTGCCGGCATTAAGTGCAGCAGATGTTGGATTTACAGCGAAACGGTGGGGGAAAACGCTGCTCATCCAGGGCTGTGTCACCGGTGCGCTGCTGTTATGGAAAAGCTGGAACAATAAAAAAGGAGTTTTCTGTTATGGGAAAATTTTACAGCAAAAAGCCCACTGCCGAAGAAGCCCGAGGATTCTTAGGCAAAGATATTTTAACCTCCTACCAGTTTACCAAAGAAGAGCTGGAAGTTATCATGCATACGGCGGCGTATTATGAGGAAGCATTGACGGAAAAAAAACGTCTTTATGACATGGACGGGAAGATTATGGCGTCTCTATTCTTTGAACCCAGCACCCGGACAAGACTGTCTTTTGAGACTGCCATGAACCGTTTGGGCGGCAGCTGTATTACGGTGGCAGAATCGGCAGACGCTCATACGTCGTCTCTCGCTAAGGGGGAAAGTATTTACGACTCTATGCGGGTTATTGATACCTATGCTGATGTTATCGTCTGTCGCAGCCCGGAGAAGGGGACGCTAAAAATTGCTGCCGAAGCGGCGGAAATCCCTGTTATCAATGCAGGGGACGGTCCGGGGCAGCATCCTACCCAAGCCTTGTTGGACATTTACACGATTTTCAAAGAAAAGGAAACCCTGGACGGACTGACTATTGCTTTGGTAGGTGATTTGAAGCACGGCAGAACGGTGCACTCTTTAGTTGATTTTCTTGCTATGTATGATACGAAACTGATTTTCTGTTCTCCTGATTCTTTGCCTATGCCGGAGATTATCACCCGGAAGGTGCAGGCGCGGGGCTGTGCTGTTGAGGAAAGCAATAACCTGGCAGATGCTTGCGGCAAGGCGGACGTTATCTACATGACACGCGTGCAGCGGGAACGATTTGAAGACGTTTCCGACTATGAAGCGGTGAAGGATGAATTTATCATTGATGAAGCATTAGTAAAGAAATTTAAAGAAGATGCTATTATTCTGCATCCGTTGCCCAGAGTAAATGAGATTACCGTTGGCGTCGATCAATATCCGGGGGCGGCGTATTTTCGCCAAGTAGGTAACGGCGTGCCTGTTCGCATGGCGCTCCTTGCCTTGGTAACAGGTTCTGTAAAATAAATTTATATCAAATAAATAAAAAAAGAGATAAGCAGTCACGCTTATCTCTTTTTTGTTGTCAAATGCCGTTATTTCTTGGTTAAATTGTAGCTTTCATTTAAGAGGTAGTATATTTCGTCTCTGGATACCTTTCCGTCCAGGCAGAGAGAAATCCAGTGGGATTTGTTCATGTGATAGGCGGGGAAACAGCCTTCCTGATTGAGCAAGGTGGGAATGGCTGCCGGGTCTGCTTTTATAGTCAAAATATCTATCATGGCATTTTGTTCATCCGCCGGGGATATACCCAGCTTTTCTTTGGGTAGGTCGGCGACAAAGCCAAACCATTTTTTGTTATGCGGATGTTTGAATACCGCGTAATTAGGATATTTTTCCCAGAGGTATTGAGGGATGATATGGTAATTTTCTTGGATATATTGAAAAATGTCATTTCTGGCAACGATGAGAGGCGTCATATCGGTAATTCCTTTTTTTATATGCTTGCTTACTTACTGGTTTTATTTTACTTTATTGGGGTTGGCTTCGCAAGAGCTGTTTCCTGACTTTGATTTTCCGCTGTTTTTCGGCGGTAATTCTTCTTGTATAAGCCATAGCCGCCGCCTATTAAGAGCAAGGCGAGCATACCATAAACCCACAGATAGCCGGTAGGCGGCACTTCATAGAGGATAAATTCCTGCCCCGGCGCTGTACATTCCAGATAACGCCCGAAGGGCTTGGCGGATACTTTTTCTATAGTATCTCCGCAGGCGATGATAATCCCGCTGTTTTTCTTTTCCGGGAGATAACGGATTTGATAACTGCCTTTTGGCGTATGTTCAGTGATGGTTACTCGGTAGCTGTTGAGAATCCGTTTGCCCAGGATTTTGTTTTCCGTCTCGTTTTCGGCAATGGCGATTTGGGCTTGGTTGTCAAAAGAGCCGCAAATGAGCAAAATAGCTTTGCCGTCCCGTTTTAGCGGCGAAGGGAGAATCTCAATGGACCGTTCATATTCTGCTGTGATAATCGTATCAAATAAGGGCATATCATAGTTGTAGTTACTCCATGTGCCAAAATAGCCGGTCTTTTCCGGTACGGCGGGGACTCGCGCTTGGTCAATAGGTTCGCCGTAAGTGTAGGGAAGGGTGGCAACGATTGTATCATCTGCCATATAGGTAAGGCGGAAGGATACTGGGTGGTGAAATTTTTTTTCCACAAAATCGCAAAAGTTTGTGATATTTGTGTTTTCTGCCCGACCTTGATAAGAGATGCCGTCAATGCCGCCTATGTTGTCGCCTACGAAATAGTTTCCGGCAATGTCTTTCTTTTCTTCACTGTCTGTTCCGACAATGGCGCCTTTGTTTTCTTCGGCGCGGGAGATATGGGCTAGGGCATAACAGCCCGTAATGGTTTCTCCTTGTCCCGTGATGCCGCCGACAAAATTTTCTCCGGCGAGGGTGCATTTTGCGACGCTATTGCGGATAAATCCTTCCGATGCTCCTGCAATGCCGCCGACGAAACTGCCATCGGTGCTTTCGGCATCGCCATAGCCTTCACAAAGAAGAACCGTTCCCAAATCCATTTTCCCGACAATAGAACCGACATAGTTCTTTTTTCCTGTGATGACGCCGTAATTGCCGCACTTTTCAATGACCGCTTTGGTCTGATAGGTGAAGCGAAGAGAGGTGTTTCCTTGTTTGGTCACGTCGTCTTCTGGGTCAAAGTCGTATTCGATTGCCATGACGCCCACAATGCCGCCGGTATTGATATCTGCCTGCACAATACCGTTGTTTTGGCAAAGGGCGATTTTCCCTTGACTGATGTTGGTGGTGTTTTTATCGGATAAGTCTTCGATGATTTCTCTTTCATCTGACTGCTGCCGGTTATAAGCGTCAGTGAGACTATTGAGTATTTGTAAAAACTGTCCGTTGAGAGTCAAAAGGTCTTTGGTAATGTCGTCTTGGGTATTTGATACTGTTTGATTTAATCGGGTGACATCGTTTTGAATGGCGTCAAGAGAGGATTGCACTGTGTCAATGTTGTTTTTAAATGTATTATCAATTTCCGGGATTTGCAGGGTATCCCCGTTGTTGATGACGCGGATAGCTCTGGTAAGCTCTGTTGTTCCCATGGTCAGATAATCCATGCCCCGTTCTATGTCATAGAGACCGTCTTCCAAAGAATCTAGCGCTTTGCCTAGTTCGGGAGCGTGTTTCTTCATGGCTTCGATGGCGGTAGTGGTTTTGCCAAGGGTATTTTTTAATGCTTGCAGCTGTTGTTCTAATGTCTGTAAGGAATCACGGATTTTTTTGATTATTTCTTGGAGGGCGGCAGGGTCTAAATCTTTGCCCAGTTCTGGAAGTTGATTTTGAATCGTATCAATGGTTGCTTTGATTGCAGCGATTTGTTCGGCCGTGATACCTAATTGGGCGAGAAGTTCATTGATTGTTTCATTACCAGAAACCGTGTCTTGCTGCTCTAAAAACTGCAAAATGGTTTCCGTCTGATTGATGTTTTCCTCGATTTGATTTTCTTCGGTTTGATTATCATCTGTTTGGTTATTATCTTGGTTAGTCTTTTTTACATCTGTGGCAACATCTCGGAGATATTTCAAGAAGGCGTCTCCCGCTTCTTCTATCTCTACAATGCCGGTACCCAATCTTACCGTAGAGGTGGAAATACGTTCTAAACCTTTTTCTATGTAATCAAGACTACTGGATATTTTTTTTAGAAAATCGTTGGTGTCCGAGATAACCGTATCGCCATAGTCTAGGGCGCTGTCCGTCATGTGGTCAGCTGCGTCAGATATGTTGCCCAACTGGTTGTTAATGCTGTTTAACGTATCAGTGATTTCATGGTCGGAGCGGTTTAACGCATTGCTGAGTGTGCTTTGGGCGCTGCGCATAGTGTCGTTGATTTGTTGCAGGACGTCTTTGCTATATGCTTGGACAATATAGGGTTCTGCTTGACCACAGATGCCGCCCACGTCTTTTCTACCATAGATGATACCGTTATTTTCACAGTTAGTAATGATGCCTGCCTGTCTGCCGCAAATGCCTCCAGTGTTGTAGCCAATATGTTGGTAGCCAATATTGCCGTAATTTTTGCAGTCTGTAATGGTTCCTTTGGAATAACCGGCGATGCCGCCGGTATCGGTGTTAGCGCTTATATTTTCCGTGGAGCGAATAGCAGAAAGGTCGATTTCTCCATCCGGTTCTAAATTGCTTAAGGATTTTTTGTTGTCAGTCGGTTCGGTGTTGACATTAGCATTATTTTGACAATTGGTGATTGTTCCGAAGTTTTGTCCCGCAATGCCGCCGGTGTAATTTTCGCCTAGAAAATTGCCGCTGGCGGAGGAGTGGGAGATACTTCCTGTTTCGCTGCAAAGACCCGCAATACCGCCAATATCGGATTTTCCTATGATTGTACCCTGGAAGGTGCAATAGTTGATAGCGCCGTTGTTTTCTCCGGCAATGCCCCCTAAATATTTAGCGTTGCCATCGGGAATGATTGTGCCGCAAACGGTAAGATTTTCTACTTTGCCGCTTTCTTGAATATAGCGGAATAAGCCTTGATAAGACCCCTTTGCTGTCAGATGCAGCCCGGAGATGGTATGACCGTTACCGCGGAAGATACCACCAAAAGAGGGGATAGGCGTAAAATCCAGCGCCGATAAATCAATGTCGCTGGTTAGTTCTACAATCTTATTTTGAGACCAAGTGTCGACGGCGCAGTTTTTTCCTAAGTCCATCAGGTCTGCAGCGTTGGCAATGTAAACGGTGTCGGCAGCAAAAGCGGGAAGAGGTGGAAACAAAGATGTGAAAAAGGCTGTCAGCAATAATAAGGCAATAGATTTCTTTCTAATTTT
The DNA here is from genome assembly GCA_949739465.1 of uncultured Peptococcaceae bacterium. Taxonomy (GTDB): domain Bacteria; phylum Bacillota; class Dehalobacteriia; order UBA4068; family JAAVYR01; genus JAAVYR01. The sequence goes on from CATIYQ010000058.1 coordinate 9,649, forward strand.
CCCGTGATGTTTCATCTTCATTTCCTCCTTCTGTAATCGTTTTGGTAAGCGTTTCTATGATAGCCGCCGTCTCCTCTGGGGGCGCGCCTGTGTCGATATGGATTTGACCTCTCACATTGCCCTTGACAATGCCGTGAACGTTTGCGTCTACAAAGCCGTTAATATAGCCGCGGACTCTGCCGTTGACCACGAAGATACCGGAGTCATTTTTTATGGTGTCCGGTTTTTTCAAATCAAAGCTGGTGCGTTCGATAAGAATGTCTCCCAAAAGCAGGATTTCCGGCAGCACACACATAACCAAAAACATGGAGATGATGGTGCCGCGACCTAAGTTTGCGCCGATAGAAACAATACTGGGGTCGGTGGATAATTTGCTGATGAGAAAGCCTGCTGCCGCTAAAATGCTACCTGAGGTAAGGACGGTAGGAAAAGCGAAGTTTAACGCTTCCGTTATGGCTTCTTTTAGCGGCATTTCTTTTTTCAGCTCTAAATAGCGGTTAGAGATGACGATTGCATAGTCGATATTCGCACCCATTTGGATAGAGCTGACAATGAGATAGCTTAAGAAGAACAGCGGCGAATGGGTAAGGTATGGGAAGGAAAAGTTAATCCAAACGCTGCCCTGAATGACTGCAATCAAGAGAATGGGCAGTCCGGCGCTTTTGAAAGTGAAAAAGAGAACAATGATAACAAACAGCACCGATAAAATGCTGATGATGGTGTTGTCCCTGTCAAAGGAAGCGGATAAATCATAGTCGCTGGTAGAGTTGCCCACTACATAAACGGTATCGTAATACTTCCCTGCAATTTGGCGTACCCTATCGATAAAGCGGAAGGTTTCTTCTCCTTCTTCCGGCAGGTTTAAGTGGAGCAAGATTCTGGTATAATGCTCGCCAGAAAGCTGCAACCGGGCGTCGTCCAATTTGATGTGCATATCGTCTAAGTCTTCCGCTAGGTCCTCGTCTAAGTCCAGATAGCCGTCTTCTTTGAGGTCGTACACATACATGAAAATATCAATGAGAGGGATACCGTATTCGTCAATGCCGCGAATGAGTTTGGCGTAATCTTCCTTTTCTGTGGTATAGAGGGTATAGAGGAGTCTTGCCAGCTCTACATCGATATCGCACAGCTCGGAAAATTGCCGCGGCGTCAGCTTATCTGTGAGCATATAACCGTCTTTTGCCTCAATATTGGCAAGTCCGGTGATGTCTTTTACTTCTTCATAGGTCATTAACTGATGAATCAAGGTTTTTTCTTTTTCATAATCACCTTTTGGGACGATGAGGGCGGC
>CATIYQ010000059.1 GCA_949739465.1 uncultured Peptococcaceae bacterium
ATTTCCGGTCCTTACAGCCTGCCCATTTTGCAGCAGGTGTTCCGCCCTCGCAAGAAGGGGGATAGCGACCGCTGGCAGCCGAATCCCAGAGAATTGACTTTCGGTTGGGTTTGCGATAGCCGGGGCGTTATTTTAGATGAAGCGCTGGCGGTGTATATGCCTGCTCCTCACTCCTATACCAGAGAAGATGTGGCAGAAATCCAGTGCCATGGCGGCGCTCTTAGCCTGGACCATATTTTGCAGGTGATTCTTTCCGCAGGGGCGCGGCTGGCGCTGCCGGGAGAATTTACCCAACGGGCCTTTTTAAATGGCGCGCTGGATTTGACCCAAGCGGAAGCCATCATCGACCTCATCGAAGCAAAGACCGTCGGCGAAGGGAAAATCGCCGCCCAGCAATTAGCAGGCGGCTTAAAGGAACAAATCGAAGCCATTAACGACGGACTTTTAGATATCATTGCCGGCATTGAAGGCGATATTGACTATCCTGATGAAGGGGTGGATACCCTAAACCGTAGTCAGATGATAATAGACGTGGAAAAAGCCATTGATAAACTAGACTTGCTCTTAGCCCAAAGAGAGCAGGGGAAGATTTATAAAGAAGGAATCCGCGCCGTGATTATCGGGCGACCTAACGTCGGAAAATCCAGTTTAATGAATATGCTCCTTGGGGAGGAACGGGCAATCGTCACCGACATTGCCGGCACCACCAGAGACACCATTGAGGAGACGCTGAACGTAAACGGCTTTCGCGTGGTGATTACGGATACGGCAGGGATTCGGGCGGACGGACAAGCAGATATGGTGGAAAAAATCGGTATCGAGCGAAGCCGCAAAGCTCTAGGGGAAGCTCAGCTTATTTTAGCCGTCATTGACAGCAGCGCGGGGCTTACTGCTGCTGATGCGGAAATCCTCTCTCAATGCGGACAAGCGCCCGGCAAAGTATTGCTCCTTTGTAACAAAGAGGACTTAATCAGCGTTGAAGAAAAAGCCTGTCTGGAGGCTACCGTAAAAGAAAAATATCCTCACATCCATATGTTGTTTCTCTCTACCTTGACGAGGACGGGTTGTGAGAAATTAGGCGGCGTTATTCAGGAAATCTTTACCAAAAACAACATGGGTGCGGCGGCGGATACTGCTATCATCAGCGCCCGCCATGAGGAAATTATCCTGCGGGCAAAAGACTATTTGACCGACAGCCTAAATGCCATTGCAGGGGGGTTGCCGGGAGATTTCATTGCCGTGGACTTGCAAGGGGCATGGCGGAAATTGGGAGAAATCACCGGGAAAACTGCCGGGCAGGACATTATCGATCGTGTATTCAGTCGTTTTTGCCTGGGAAAATAAAAGGAATATGAATGTGATGACAAAAACAATGGAACATTTAAATCAAGACGAGATGTTTTTCCCCGAACCTTTATTTTGCGGCGGCGAATACGGCGTTATTGTAGTGGGCGGCGGACACGCGGGGTGCGAGGCGGCAGCTGCCGCCGCGCGGCTGGGGGTAAAGACTCTGCTCTTAACGCTAAATAAAGACGCTCTGGCTATGCTGCCCTGTAATCCTTCTATCGGCGGCACGGCAAAGGGCATTTTAGTGCGGGAGGTAGACGCTCTGGGCGGGCTCATGGGGGTCATTGCCGACCGTGCCCAAATCCAAATGCGAATGCTCAACCGCAGCAAAGGTCCGGCTGTTCAATGTCTTCGCGGACAGATGGACAAAAATCAATATCATCGGGAAATGCTTGCCGCCCTGGAACACTATGAAAACTTGGATATCCGCCAAGGGGAAGTCAATCAGCTGATGATTGAAAATGGAGCGGTTCGTGGGGTCATTCTCCGAACGGGTGCTGCCTTTTACAGTGCGTGCGTGGTGCTGACCACCGGGACTTATCTGGATAGCCGCGTGGTTATCGGCAATGTGCATTATCCCTCAGGTCCCAGTGGACTGCCGCCTGCAACGCCCCTCGGTATCTGGCTGCGGCAGTTGGGACTGGATATGTGCCGTTTTAAGACGGGGACGCCTGCCCGGGTAGACGGCAGAACTATCGACTTTAGTAAAATGAAAGAACAGCCCTCCGACCCCCAACCTCTTGCTTTTTCTTTCCTCACCACCGAGGAAGAAATCGCCGCAAGACCGCAAATCTCTTGCTGGCTCAGTTATACCAATGAAAAGACCCATGAGATTATTCGGGCAAATCTGCATCGTTCTCCCTTGTACAGCGGCATCATCGAGGGGACAGGTCCCAGATATTGCCCTTCTATTGAAGATAAAATTGTCCGTTTTGCCGATAAAGACAGTCACCAGACCTTCTTAGAGCCGGAGGGGCTGGACACCACTGAATGGTATGTCCAGGGTATGTCCTCCAGCTTACCGGAAGATGTGCAAATCGCCTTCTTAAAGACCATTCCCGGCTTAGAAGAGGTGCGGGTCATTCGTCCTGCTTATGCCATTGAATATGACTGTTTGCAGCCGACCCAGCTTAATCATCATTTAGCCCACAAGGAAATCAAAGGACTCTTCACTGCCGGGCAGATTAACGGCACTTCCGGTTATGAGGAAGCGGCAGCGCAGGGAATCCTTGCGGGGATTAATGCAGGACTTTTTGTCTTAGGGAGAGAACCCATTGCTATCAGCCGCACCCAAGGTTACTTAGGGGTGCTGGTAGACGACCTAGTCACCAAAGGGGTCATGGAGCCGTACCGTATGTTTTCCTCTCTGGCAGAACACCGGCTGCTCCTGCGGCAGGACAACGCTGACGCACGGTTAACGCCTCTAGGACAGGAGCTGGGTATTATCTCGCGTGAACGCTGGGCATTGTATGAAAAGACCCAAGAAGAAATCACCGCGGAGCAACAGCGGCTGGAAACAATCAGAATCACGCCTCAGGATGAGAAAGCCCAAGCCCTCATCACTGCCAAAGGAGATAACCCATTGCAGAAAGGTATCTCCGCCATGGATTTGTTAAAGAGAACCAATATTTCTTATGAAGACGTAATAAGTCTTATCGGTCAGGGAACGGTCAGTCGCGTTGCCAGAGAGCAGGTGGTGATTACCGCCAAATATACCGGCTATATCAAAAAACAGCAGGAGGCTATCGAACGGGCGGAAAAGCTGGAGAATAAGCGTCTTCCTGTGGGAACGGACTACCGGGCAATCAAAGGGCTGAGCCTGGAAGCGGGGCAGAAGTTGACGGACTTGCAGCCGCAGAATATCGGACAAGCCAGCCGTATCTCGGGGGTCTCTCCTGCTGATATCAATGTGCTCTTTATCTGGCTGGAACAGCAAAAACGAAACGCGGCAGCGAAAGCCGAGCAAAAATAAAATAAAAAAGAGGATTGCTAAAAGCAATCCTCTTTTTTATTAGTGCATCAGGGCGTTGCTATCTTTGGTCATGAAGACTTCTCCGGTGCGGATACTCTCGATAATCTGATATTTCTCAATGGCGGCGATGAAGGCGTCTATTTTCTGGTGGTCGCCGGTGATTTCTACCACCATAGAGTCAGGTCCTGCTTCCAGCACCCGAGCGCGGAAATTTTCACAGGTATGAAATACTTTGCCGCGAACGTCGGGTGCGGCGGCAATTTTAAAGAGCGCCGTTTCCCTGGCAATAGGGTCCGCTTGGGTTAGGTTAAACACTTGCAGCACATAGGGCTGCTTATCCAGCTGGTGAACGACTTGGGCAAGTTCCGTAGAGGCGCTTAGCTCCGTGGTCTCTAATGCCATGGATATTCGTGTGACAGCGAACTTTTCCGTGTCTGCCACAGAGAGGTTAACGATATTAAAGCCTTTGCGGGCAATAAGACTGCATAGTTTGCTGAGGACGCCGGGCTTGTTTTCTACCAGGGCGACGATAGCGTGACGCATATGATTTCCGCTCCTTTTCACAATCCGGTTAACTTTCAATCATTTCATAAATGGCTGCTCCTGGCGCGACCATAGGGTAGACATTGGCTTCCTCCATGATACGGGTGTCAATAAGGACAGGACCGTTCCAGGCTTTTGCTGTTTGCAGGGCTTTTTCCAGTTCCTTCACGTTATTTGCGCGGAGTCCTTTTACGCCTAGGGCTTCTGCTAGCTGTGGGAAGTTGGTATCCATCTCATGCTTAGAGCCGAAACACCGTTTGCCAAAGAACATACGTTGCCATTGGCGTACCATGCCTAAGCCCCGGTTGTTGAGGATGATGATTTTCACGGGAAGTTGTTGTTCGGCAAGAGTGGCAAGCTCTTGACAATTCATCATAATGCTGCCGTCGCCGGAAATAAGCCAGATTTCTTTATCTGGGCAGCCGATAGCCGCGCCCATAGCGGCAGGGAGACCATATCCCATGGTACCTAAGCCTCCGGAGGAAAGGAAGGTGCGGGGGATGGAACGCTTGGCGTATTGAGCTGCCCACATTTGGTGCTGTCCCACGTCTGTTACGAGAATGCAGTCCTCTGCCATGGTTTCGTTTAATAAATCAAAAACGGCAGGAGGGGAAATCAACCCGTCTCGGGTGTCGGCTGCTTGGGGCAGCGGGTGGGTGGTCTGCCAGTCTTTGATTTGTTCCAGCCAAGAGGTGATGTCGCCGGCTTGGGCTTTTGCGGCAAGGATAGGCAAGGACCAGGCTAAATCTCCCTGCACAGCCCATTCTGTGGGGACATTTTTCCCCAGCTCTGAAAGGTCGATGTCAAAGTGAGCGATTTTGCCGTGGGGAACGAATTTACTGATGACGCTGGTCACACGGTCGTCAAAGCGTACGCCCAAACCGATGAGTAAATCTGCTTCGGTCACTGCCATATTGGCGGCGTAAGTACCGTGCATACCTACCATGCCTAAGTAATTAGGCAAGTCGGTGGGCAGCGCGGAAATTGCCATGAGACTGGTGACAACGGGAACATTGGTTTTTTTCGCCAGGGTCAGCATAGCCTCTGCCGCATTTGCGGCAATAACGCCGCCCCCCATGAAGAGAACCGGCTTTTTCGCTTGGGTGAGGGCTGCTGCAACAGCGTCGATTTGTTTTTCATCGCCGACGGAGCGGACGCGGTAGCCGCTTAAGCACAGGTCTTCCGCTGTTTGAGGTAGGGTGAAGTCGTAAGTAGCGCTGAATAAATCTTTGGGAATGTCAATGACCACAGGACCGGGACGACCGCTTCTGGCAATATGAAAGGCTTGCTTTAGGACCAATCCAAGTTCTTCGATAGATTGCACCATGTGGTTAAACTTGGTAATGGGTGCGGTGATACCCACTACATCCGCTTCCTGGAAAGAGTCTTTGCCCAAGAGACTTGCGGCTACTTGACAAGTGATGCAGACCATGGGGATAGAGTCCATATTAGCGGTAGCAATAGCTGTAACCAAGTTGGTAGCGCCGGGACCTGATGTGGAAATGCACACGCCCACTTTTCCCGTGGCGCGGGCGTAACCATCCGCAGCATGGGCCGCGCCTTGTTCATGACGGGTGAGGATATGGGTGATGCCGCTATGACTTAAGGCGTCATAAAGGGGCAATGCCGCCCCGCCTGGATAACCGAAAATATGGCTGACTCCTTCTGATTTTAAAACTTCTACAACGATTTCTCCGCCTGTTTGTTCCATGGCAGTTCCTCCTATATACGCCGTTTTTTGAAAAGTTGTTTTTATTTTAACATCAAAGTAATCCAACCACAAGAGAAGTTCGCGGTTTCATGGTAAGAATTTTTTGTCAGTTAGAATATACACAGCCTATCCACATTTTGTGGATAGATTTGGGTATGATATCAAGATGTAGAAATGATAGAAAATTAAGAAAATCTTTATAGTATCCTTTGTCGATTTATGGTACAATAAAAAAAATAAAGCAGAGAACTGTCATATAGAGGGGACGGCTATGAACCTGGAACCGCAAAAAGAAAAAATGAAAAAAATATGGCAAGATGTGAAAACCATGTGGCAGACGCCTGCCTCCCGCAATAAAATGATTGGTACAGGCATGGCTGCTTGTCTTTGTCTGGGACTTCTATGTTTCGGTGCAAAAGGGGACAAGCCTGCTTACGCTGCCGATGAAGACGGTGAAAATTCCGCTCTTGCCGCTGTTCGTAATGAAGATACCGCGATTTTGGTGTTAGATGATTTGCCTCAGGGCAGGGAGTCTCTTGCCAACGTTATTGCCTTGGAGAAATTTTCTTTTATTCAGTGGCAAAAGAAAAACGGCGTCTTTGATACGGTCTATCTTTACAGTGCGCCTAACAAATTAGAGGGGCTGATTTTGGCGCTGCGCCTGACGGGACAGGAGAAAGCCGCCCGTGGACAAGTAGTGAATAAAGGGCAGGTGGCGGCAGAAGTGCCGGATTGGGGCAAACCTTTTATCGCTTATGCCATGAATCAAGGCATGGTGGAAAAAGATACCCGATGGCTGGACCCTCTGACTACCCAGGAATATATAACAATTCTTTCTTCTGCTCTTGCCGCGCAAGAGAAAGAAATGTCTCTCTCTCCCTTACAAAAATATCGCCTTTTGCCTATGAATCGGTTGCTCCTTGCCGATATATCTTATCACTTCTTATGTCTCAAGGAAGTGTCCCTGGACCTGGAAACGGGGCATGTGACCAGCCTGTGTTGGGGCGACCGTTTGGTGCAGGCAGGGATTATAGAGGAAAAGGAAGCCATATTAGCGGACCTGCCTATTCTGCAAAACGACAGTTATCGTTATGAAAAATATTTTACAGAGCGGCTCAAAGAAGACAGCAGTTTATTCCCGCTGACGGCGAAAAACAAGTCTTATATGAAAAAGCTTATGGACAGGTCGGACAGTCTCTGGGTATTGGTGAATAAAACCCATACCTTGCCGGAGGATTATAAGCCAACGCTGATTAGCCAGCAAACGCTGCCCGCCAAAACCCAACAAGGACTGATGGAACCTTTTGCCTATGAACAATTAAAAGTATTATTCCAAGGGGCAAAAGACGACGGCATTGAACTCTTTGTCCGTTCTGGTTATCGCAGTTATCAGACGCAAAAGGGTCTTTATGGCAACGGCTCTAATCCTTATCGGGCAAAGCCCGGTACCAGTGAACATCAGACGGGGCTGGCTATGGATGTGGTGAATCACGCCAATCGCTTAGATGAAAATCTTTCTCAGTGTAAGGAGGCTCTTTGGCTCCGAGACCATGCTCATGAATACGGTTTTATCATCCGTTACCCGAAGGAAAAGGAAACCGTTACAGGGTATCCCGCCGAGTGGTGGCATTTGCGCTATGTAGGCAAACAAATTGCCTATACCTGCCATGTCAACAACTGGACCTATGATGAATTTTATGCGCGCTGCAAGTAATGGTGGCGTCTCCGTATAAAAAAACGGCTATTGTAAAAACTTACAATAGCCGTTTTTGATATTCGGAAAGCAAGACGGAAAAGCGCAGAACCCTTATTTGCAGCAGTAAATTTCGTTATCGGGGAATTGACAAACAGTGGCTACCACCCGTTTGTTAACGGTGGTTTCTGCCCGTAAGGTTGGTGTAATCACCAAAGTGTCCGTTAAGACTAAGTGGTTGCAGCAGGTAGCGTGGATTTCCGGCGCAACCAGACTTGCGTCAAAGCAGAAGCTGGTTTTCAGTTCAGGTACTTGGTGGCAGCGGGGGATTGGCAGACAGAGATCTTTCACGAAGAAAGAGGTCAGCCCGTTTGTAACCATGGGGCAAGCGTCTTCAAAGGTAATTTCAAAGCAATAAGTGCCGCAAGCAGTGGTTACGTAGCCGCACAAAGCGTATTCCATCATGTATTCCACAGGGAAGCCGTTGGGGGATACGATGAGGGAGGCTTTGGTGCCTAAGTTGTCGCAGGTGCAGGTTTCTTTGTAGATGTCTGGTGTAAAGCCGCTTAAAGGAATACGGTAGGTGTCAAAGCCTAAATGTTGTACATCGGCGTCGTTTGCGGGGTAGTTGTTAATGGTGAAGTCGTCGCCGGTAAGCAGGCATCTGGGACGGGCGTGTTTCACCCGAATGCAATAGCTGACTACTTTGAAGCAGGAATGTTCGTCAATTTGCGGGCAACCGTCGCAGCAGCCGTTGCAGCCGTTGTAGATAGCGGTAAAGTTGCATTCGTCAGAAGGAACGCAGATTTTTTCTTTGATTTGGTCGCCTTCTACTTCTTTGGCGTCAAAGACAATGTTGGCATAGGTATAAACCTGACTGCTGGTGCAGCCTCTGGTGTCGGGGACCATGCCCTGGCAGCAGGGGGACGCCAGCACCTGGTTACATCTGCTGGGTGGACAGAAGCAGCCAGTAGGCAATACGATTTGTCCGTTGGCAACTCTGTTATTGGCTACCACGGTACGGTTGTTACAGCTGTTACAACTGGTGGTGGTTGTGGTCAGCGTACCAGCGCTTTGCTGATTGGTGCTGCAACCGTTCACCGCTGTAAAGCTGTTGTTGAAAAAAGGATAATCCATAAACGGTACCTCCTATTTGTGATAGTTGCGGGGCTGGAGTCCCTGCCCCATACGGGGCGTGATAACACTATGCGGAGGGCAGAGCTAAGATTTTTTTTCGTTTCCTGTTTATGATTATTATATGAAAAATTCGCCTATGGGTGCGGCAAGATAGGCGGTGGAAAGATTTTATTTGAGGTTACGCGGGCTTCATGGTAAAATAAGAAAACAAAGAAACAACCGGGAGGACGGCATGAAAAATAAATTGCTGAAGTTAATCTTTTCTCGGGTATTTATTTTTGGGTTACTGATTGCCGCCCAACTGTGCCTCATCACCCTGGTAGTGATTATCCTTGCCGCAAACAGCGCTTTTGTTTATTCAGCGCTGATGTTTTTCAGCTTTTTTATTATGCTGTGGCTCTTTAGCAGCAATCTGAATCCTTCTTATAAAATGGCGTGGGCGATTTTAATCATGGGGCTGCCTCTGGTAGGCGCCTATTACTTCCTCTTTTGGCAGAGGGTGAAAATCAGCTGGAGCAAACGGAAGCTGTTACGTAAAATTTATGAAGAAACAGCATATCTCAATCTGCAGACAGAATCTGTGCTGGACCGTTTGGAAAGCCGTAATTCTGGGCTTGCCCGTCAAGGAGAATTTATTCAGCAAATGGCAAATGCTCCCGTTTGCGCCAATACGGCTTGCCAATATTTCCCTGTGGGGGAGGTCTGGTATGAATCTCTTTGCCGGGAGCTCTCTCAAGCGGAAAAATTTATTTTCATGGAATATTTTATTATCTCGGAGGGGGAAATGTGGCAAAAACTTTTTGCCATCTTAAAAGAACGGGCGGCTCGTGGCGTGGAAATCCGCCTCATGTACGACGACTTAGGGAGCGCTTCGGAACTGCCAGATGATATTGACAGAGAATGTCGGGAGGCGGGCATTCAACTGGTGGCGTTTAATCCCTTCCGTCCTCGCTTAGACGGCTTTGTCAATAGCCGCGACCACCGAAAAATCTGTATCATCGATGGCGTCATGGCATATAACGGCGGTACCAACATTGCTGACGAATATATTAACCTGACCCAGCCCTACGGACATTGGAAGGATACGGCGGTGCTGATTCAGGGGGACGCTGTGTGGAGCTTTACCCTGATGTTCCTGGAAATGTGGCGGTTTGCGACAGGACTTAAGGAAGACTATCTTCGTTATCGGGTAGATTGCAGTTGCGCTGAGGATGGTTTTGTGCAGCCTTACGGTGCGAACCCGTTAAGCAGCACGCCTGTTTCGGAACACGCCTATCTTAATATTGTTAACCGGGCGGAAGAGTATGTGTATATTGTGACGCCATATCTCATTTTGGACCATGAGACGGTAACGTCATTGTGTCTGGCGGCGCGGTCTGGGGTGGACGTACGCATCATCACGCCGGGCATTCCCGATAAAAAACTGGTTTTCTGGGTAACCCAATCCTTCTATAAAGGGTTGTTACAAGCAGGTGTGCGGATTTATGAATATTCGCCGGGCTTCGTCCATGGTAAAATGTTTGTGGCAGACGATGTGGTAGCCACCGTGGGCACTGCCAACATGGACTATCGCAGTCTCTATCTTCACTTCGAGTGCTGCACCGCCTTTTATTATTCTTCAGTGGTCCAGGCGGTGAAAGAGGATATGTTGCAGACCATTGGTCTTTGTCATGAAGTAACTTTGGAAGAAGTGCGAAAAACGCCCAATTGGAAACGGTTTGCTCAGGCAATTTTAAGAATGTTTGCACCTTTATTATAATAGTGAGAGGTTGGTGTGGCGCTATGGCAGGAAAAAAAGAATTGGTCTTGGTGCTGGATTTTGGCGGTCAATATAAAGAACTCATTGCCTCTAATATTCGGGGGCAAAAGGTCTATACGGAAATCCACCCCGGTCATTTATCGGCAAAGAAAATCAAAGAAATGAATCCTATCGGCATTGTCTTTACAGGAGGACCGAAAAGCGTTTATAAAGACGGCTCGCCTCTGGCAGACCCTGCTGTTTTTCAGCTGGGCATTCCTATTTTGGGCATTTGCTACGGTATGCAGATGATGTGTCATCTCTTAGGTGGCAAGGTGCAGCCGGCGGCAAAAGGCGGCGAATACGGCAAAACCAAAACGGTCTTAGACGAGAGTTGTCCCCTTTTCCACGGTATGGGTGATACCATCACCACGTTGATGAGTCATTTGGACGAGGTAACCGCGACGCCTGAGGGATTTCGTGTTGCTGCCCATACAAAAGGCTGCAAAATAGCGGCAGTTTACGATAAAAAAAGAAAATTCTACGGTGTCCAATTCCACCCCGAGGTGAAACACACTCAACTGGGGGACAAGCTGCTGCATCATTTCTTATATGAAGTTTGCCGAGCAAAAGGCGACTATGACATTGGCGAATATATCGAAGAGGCCTCTGTTCAGCTTCGGGAGCGAGTGGGGGATAATCAAGTGTTGCTTGCCCTTTCCGGCGGGGTGGATTCCTCTGTTTGCGCTGCCCTCATTGAGCGGGCGTTGCCGGGGAAACTAACGGCAGTTTTTGTCGACCATGGTCTGATGCGGAAAAACGAAGGGGACGAAATCGAAGGGATTTTCCGTAAACGGCAGATGAACTTTATCCGGGTTAATGCAGGGGAGCGGTTCTTAGGGCTACTTTCCGGCGTAACGGACCCGGAACAGAAACGAAAGATTATCGGCGGAGAATTTATCCGCGTCTTTGAAGAAGAATCCCGCAAGCTGGGGGCTATCCCCTTCCTTGCCCAAGGCACCATTTATCCCGATGTTATCGAGTCGGGCGGCAGCGCTGCTGCCACCATCAAGAGCCACCACAATGTAGGGGGACTTCCTGAGAACATTGGCTTTGACGGTGTGGTAGAGCCTTTACGGGGGCTTTTTAAAGACGAAGTGCGCGCTTTGGGGAGGCAGTTGGGACTGCCTGACTTTTTGGTCAATCGGCAGCCTTTCCCCGGACCGGGACTTGCCGTGCGAATTTTAGGGGAGATTACCGAAGAAAAGCTGGAAGTATTACGCAATGCGGACGCTATTGTCCGTGAGGAAATCGATAAATTGAAAAACCGTCCCGACCAATATTTTGCAGTGTTGCCGGGCATCCGCACCGTAGGTGTGGTCGGTGATGAACGGGCTTATGACTATGTCATTGGCGTGCGTGCGGTTTGCACTACCGACTTTATGACGGCGGAATATGCGGCAATTCCTCATCGCATTTTAGGAAAAATCTCCGCTCGTATCTCTAACGAGGTAAAAGGCGCAGGCAGAGTGGTCTATGATATTTCCGGCAAGCCTCCGGCGACGGTGGAGTGGGAGTGATTTCACACCCACAAAAAAGTCCGTAATTACTGGGCTTTTGCCACTGCAATGCCCTCTGTGGCAACGAAATGGCAACATTATTTGAATTATTGTAAAAGTAAAGAGCTATCAGATTTTTTGAAAGTCTGATAGCTCTTTTTTCGTTTACATATCTTTTAGCTTGTCCTTAAATGCTTCGACAAGCGTATCGCTAAGTTCCTGCGACGGGATTTTTATCCATTGCTGTGTAGTGTCATATTTCGGGTAGTTATAACGCCATTGGTCGTACTGCTCTTTGCTGATTTCGCCTGTTGCAAGTTTAGTAGCTTGCTCTTTCCACGCAGTCAACATTTGCAGTAAATCGGCACTCTTATCTTTATTAAGTTTCAGGCATACTTCTCCGTCTGCCTCACTAATGGTAATGCCGTAAACATCTTCAAGGGTAAATAGTGTATGCATTAAGCCGATTTGACTGTCAATGTCGGGAACGGCAAGAGCCTGCGGCGCAACATCAAGTATCTGTGCTAAAGCCGCAGTTAAGTCTGCTTTGGGCGATCTTGTTCCTGTCTCATATTGTGCCAAGCGTACATCGGCGCTCTTTTCGGGAAATCCGACAGCCTGCCCCAAATACTTCATAGTCATTCCACGCTTATTTCGGAAAAAGCGGATTCTTTCACCTATTGCCATAGTGTTTTTACTCCTTGCCTTATGTATCTGTACCCAGTATAGCATATAAGTTTAGGAATTGTCAAGAGAAAATAAAGCAAAAAAGTTTAATATTTTCCAGAAAGCCACTTGACAAAAGCAAAAACGCTTAGTATAATGGATGCATACTAAGCAAATACGCTTAATATAATAACCGTCGTGTGTCACGGTGATGCCACATCCGCCCGGGCAAATCGGAAGGCGGTCAGAAAGTATCCGACACTAAATAATAGTTCCAATATATCAAGCAAGGAAAGGAGGGGTTATATGGCAAGTACAACCTTTATGCGTGTAGAAGATGTTGCAGAAGAATTAGGCGTATCAAAATCTTACGCCTATAAAATCGTTCAGAAGTTAAACGCCGAGCTAAAATCGCAGGGCTTTCTGACGATTTCGGGACGCATTAACAAGCAGTATTTTTTAGAAAGAGCCTGTTACGGCTCAAACAAGAAAGAGAGGGATTAAACAATGGCAGTTTACAAGGAAGAAAAAACAAACACTTGGCGGGTATTGTATCGCTACACCGCTTGGAATGGCGAGCGAAAACAAACGCAAAAGCGAGGCTTCAAAACAAAGCGTGAAGCACAGGCTTGGGAACGAGAGCAGCTTAACAAAATGGGCAGCGA
>CATIYQ010000060.1 GCA_949739465.1 uncultured Peptococcaceae bacterium
AGAGAAAGAGGACTATGTAACTTTTTGGTTTCTTCAATTCAAAAGAGCTATAGACCGATTGGGAAAGAACTAAGGGGTATTTGCTCCTTATGTTGTTGGGGCGATGTCGCCGAAACTTTCTGCTTTTTGCAGCCCTAAACTACAACGCAAATACCTTGGGCATATTTTCTTTTTCTTCTTTTTCTAAAAGAACGAGTGAAACAAGCCCAAAGTAACGCATAGCAACTGCCCAACGCATAACAAGTAGCAAGTATTTCCCAACTATATTGACAAGGACGATTCCGTTTCATATAATATAGATAGAAAAGGTGCTGCCGATAAGCGGTTAGCCCCTCAAAACTTGTTAGTTATAAAAGAAATAACCGCAAAGTTTCTCAGGCTTGGGCGGTTATTTCTTTTTTATGATAGAGTATGTAACAAATACAACATTGACAATTAAACCAATAAAAGCAATTATCTCTGTGGTTGTCATATCTATCACCCCCTCTGGAGAGAGGGGCTAACCGCCTACCGTGTTATGGCAACACCTATTTTAATCTTACAAATTTTAACAGTGTTTGTCAATTTTTGACATTATTTTTTTATTGCATATAGTCCCGGCAGTTTTCCAGGGTGAGGGTGGGGTGGATCGCGCAGGTCAGTGTGGTGGCAAGAATCCCTGCAATGTTGGTTATCATCTCGTCAATTTCCTTGGGCGTCACCACTAAGTTTCCCGAAAAAGGCATTAAAAGCTCGTGCGCCACTGACTGCACACAGCGAGGGGAGAGGATTGCCTCTATCTCCTCTTGGGTGAGGAAGTTTTGCGCCGCCCACTCTCGCTGTAAAATGCGGAACGCCTCGTTGACAATGACAGCGCTGTGGACCACCGTCGGTACGCCGATGGCGATAACCGGCACGCCCATGGTAGCGGCGCTGATGTCTGCTCGGCGGTTGCCGATGCCCGACCCGGGGGAGATACCTGTATTGGTAATCTGGATGGTAGAGCCGATGCGGCTGACGCTGGCTGCCGATAAGGCATCAATGGCGATGATACAAGCAGGCTTTACATGGGCGCACACCCCGCGGATAATCTCTGCCGTCTCAATGCCGTTGCTGCCTAAGACACCGGGGGCTAAGGTGCAGACGGAGCGAATGTTTTTGTCGATTGCCTCCGGCGCATAGAGGAGAATGTGCCTGGTGGCTAAGATGCGGTCGATGACGGCAGGACCTAAGGCGTCGGGGGTAGCATGGTCATTGCCTAAACCTACTATTAAAATAGACTTGTCCTTTTCCCGTGGCAGGAGAGGCTTAAAGTGTTGGGCGAAAATACGGTTCATCTCCTCCAGGGTGCCTTGTTCCCAAGCGAGAGAGTGGCTTTCTATGGTGATGTATCTGCCGATGGGTTTGCCCAGAGCTTGGGCGCCTCGTTCGTCTAAAATGTCGATAATGGTGACGGCGCTGTTGTCATAGTTTAACACTTGCTCCTTCACACCCGCCACCTCAATATTTGCCTTGCCGCGGAGCAGTTGATTTGCCTCCACCGCCAAATCCAGCGAGACTCCTAGCTTTTGAAAATCTTCCATTTGCAACATGATATGCCCTCCTTTTGGTTATGTAGAGAAAATAAAATATATTTTTTGCAGGAAGATTGCGAATTTAGGGAGAATAGTGTATAGTCTATATGAAAATAAGCGATATGGAAATAAGTTATTTTTGAGCGCAAATTCAGATTTCCCTGTTAGCATTGCCTAAAAGGGAAAATCTATGCGGGAGACTGGGGAGTGTTTGTGTGATGAGGATTATCGGCGGCAGCAAAAAAGGACACCCTTTGCAAGCGCCGGCAGGCACTGTTACCAGACCGACTACGGACCGCGTTCGCGAAGCCATTTTTAACACGCTGCAAATGCGTATCCCTGAGGCAAAGATTCTAGACGTTTTTGCCGGCAGCGGCGGCATGTCCATGGAGGCTTTAAGCCGCGGCGCAAGCTTCGCCGACCTTTATGAGAAAGACCGAAAGGCTATCGCCGCTATAGAGCGGAATATAAAATTTTTGGGCTTTGAGGAACAAGCCAAACTTTGGAAAGGGGATGCGCTCCTTTTTTTATCGCAAAATTCTGCTCAATATGATATTATTTTCTTAGACCCGCCTTATTATGAAGGATTATATGAAAAGACCGTTTCTCTCATTTTGGAGCGGCAGCTCCTGGCGGAGAACGGCTTGCTTGTGGTAGAGACGGCAAAAAACAGCCCAATTCTATCCGATGGCATTTTGCAAGAATTGAAACAGATAAAAACTGCCGCATACGGCGATACGAAAATAGATTACTATTCTCTATGAGAAAGGGGAATTACTGTGGAAAAAGTTGAAATCGAAGATGTATTAAAAGAAATGGAAGAAGCCATTACGGGCGCGTCTCGTATCCCGCTTTCCGGGAAGGTATTGGTAGACGGGGACGCGTTGTTGGAATGTATCGACAAAATCTACGCTATGATGCCGGAAGAAATCAAACAAGCCCAACAAGTGTTGGAACAAAGCGATAAGCTGAAAGAAAGCATCGAAAACAATGGTCAGAAAATCATCGAAGACGCGAAAAAACAAGCAGCCCACCTGGTAGAAGAAACAGAAATTGTGCAGCAAGCTCGTGTGGAAGCGGAAGAGCTGACCAATCAAGCGGTAGCCTCCGCTAACGCTTTAGGGCAGCAGGTGAAAACCTATGCCGAAGATGTGCTTCGTCAATTGGAACTTAATGTAGAACGGGCGTTACATACCATTCGTAAGAGCCGGGAAGAAATGACGGGACAACGGGACCAATCCCAGCAATAGGTAGAATGAACCCCATTGTATTTTAATGTGAATAGAAGATTTTTTGCAGCAGGCGTATAATTGCGCCTGCTGTTGCTATACCTGCCAGCAAAAGAAAGGCAAAAAGCAACAATTGCCAATATAATAGAATCAGTTGGGGCGCGGAGAGAGTTAGGGGCGCTGTCCCTACCATATTGCCGGTGGGAACAGCAGGGAAGAAGTGCAGGACAATAAGGGCAGAAAGAACGCTTTGCAGAATCCGGCTGCAAAAATAAGTTTTCAAGCTCAGCCCTGCGGGGGCGGTGATAGCGGCGATTTGCATTTGGATAGAGACGCCGCTCCAGGCGAGAATGGCAGCGATTACCGCTACCGTATGGGCAAGGGGTGCGCCAAGAGAGGCGGTGGTCTGCACGCCTAAGGTGATTTCCCAAAAGCCGCTGATAACCCCGGCGACTAACGCCGTATCAATGCCCAGCAACTGGCAGAGGGGTGTGAAAGCGAGAGCAAAAATTTTCTCTGCGCCGGAAAGACGGAGCATGGTGATAAGTACGGAAAAGGCTACCATGAAACCGCCGATGACGGCTAAGTTGGTCAGGGATTTGCTTACCGCTTCCTTGCAGACCGTACCCAGGGGCAGCGTCTCAGGGGGCAGGACGGCAAGGAGATTTTTTCTTTGGAGCGGAACATGGGCTGCTTGTTTCTTCCTGCTGACGAGCCCTAGGAAAACGCCCAGCAAGAGATTGAGACTGTAATGGACCAACCCTAAAAAAAAGCCTAATTGGGGACGGTTTAAGATGGCGGCGCATACTGTAATCATAATAAACAAAGGGCTGGCGTTGTTGGTGAAAGCGAGGAGCCGTTCGCCTTCTTCCTTGGTGCAAAGACCTTCCCGATATAGTCCAGCAGTGATAGCGGCTCCTGTGGGAAAGCCTGCCGTGTAACCCAGCACTAGCGCTACGCCTGCGCTGCCCGGCAGGTGGAAGAGGGGGCGCATCACCGGCTCTAAAAAATAGCCCAACAAGTGGGCCCCACCTAAGCGCAGGAGCAATTCGGAAGCCATGAAAAAGGGTAGAAGAGAGGGCAGCACCACCGTCCACCAAGAGGTGATGGCCTGTTCAGCCGCCTGATAAGTCTCTCTGGGATAAAAAATCATCAGTAGAATCAGTGTAAATAAAAATGCGATAAAAATAATTTTTTGCAGGATTTTAGGGGTTCTGGGCATAATATACACCTAAGCCTATTTTTCTAAAATAATGTTATATTGTTATGTTTGATGCTCACTATATATGTTGCAAAAAAAATATTTTGTCAATTTTGGGATTTTCTGATATAATATCAAATTAAGAGTATGTTCATAAAATTGGTTCTCTATTTTCGTATTCAGAATTCGATTATCTGTAAGGATAATAAGGAGGCAATGTAATGAAAATTTTGGTGTTGAACTGCGGTAGTTCATCTGTAAGATATCAGGTGTTCGGCATGTCAGATGAAAGGGTAATGGCAAAAGGCGTTATTGAAAAAATCGGTTTGCCTGATGCGACTCTTACCCATCGTCCCACCGGGAAAGATAAAGTAGAAATCGTGACCGATATTCCCGACCATGCCACGGCAATTTCCATGATGGCGGACGCCCTTACACATCCTGAATACGGTATTGTCTCCGGCTTAGATGAAATCGATATTGTGGGACACCGCATCGTGCACGGCGGTGCGCATTTTATCGGTGCAGCTATGATTGATGAACAAGTTATTGCTGAGTTAGAACGGCTGACAGAGCTAGCGCCCTTACATAATCCGCCGTCCCTTGCAGGTATTCATGCCTGTCAGGAAGCTATCCCCGGCGTGCCTATGGTAGCTGTGTTTGACACCGCTTTCCACCAAACCATGGAGCCGGACGCATATCTTTATCCATTGCCTTATGAAATGTACGAACGTCATGGCATTCGCCGTTTTGGTTTTCATGGTACTTCTAATAAATATATTACTTCCCGTGTGGAAGATATTCTGAAAACGCCTCTTGAGAACCTGAGAATTATTAACTGCCACTTGGGCAACGGTTGCAGCATTACTGCCATTCGCGGCGGCAAATCTGTCAATACCTCCATGGGCTTCACTCCCTTGGAAGGCTTAATGATGGGGACTCGTTGCGGCGATGTAGACCCTGCCGTGGTTGCCTATATCATGCGGAAAGAAAACTGGGACGCCCATGAAGCCAGCGAATGTATGAATAAGCGGTCAGGTCTTTTAGGTGTTTCAGGGGTGAGCAACGACCTGAGAAACGTTATCGAAGAAGCAGAGAAGGGGCATATGCGGTCTCAGCTTGCTATTGATATGTTCTGCAAATCTATCGTGCGGTATATCGGCGCTTATATGGCAGAAATGAATGGTGCAGACGTTATTGTGTTTACTGCTGGTGTTGGGGAAAACAGTCCTTTGATTCGGGAAAAAGTTTGCCGCCATTTAGAATTTGCTGGCGTAGAATTTGACGCGGAAGAAAATAAAATCAACGGTAAAGAACACATTATCACCAAAGAGGGTTCTAAAATAAAAGTAATGGTGATTCCTACCAATGAGGAATTGATGATTGCACGAGAAGCGAAGACCTTATTGGAAAAAAGACACGTGAACATTGATTAAATCTATGGCAAATAGATGTTAATCCTTGACACGAGAAGAGAAGACGATTATAATAGATTAGCGTTGGACACTATAATGAAGGATGATTTTATTATAGTGGAGGTGGCGTTTCTTTGTATATAAATGTAGAAAAGCTAAAAAACTGCCCAGGCAGTTCCCAAAGTATTTCTTTGACAGAAAAGATTGTAGCCGAGGACCATGGCTATCAGGGCGTTTCCTTTATCGAGCCTATTGTGTTTCAAGGTTTGGTAAAAAATGAGAAGACGTTTCTTTCTGTGACAGGACATCTTTCTGTGATGCTGGAAGTTCTTTGCAGTCGGTGTTTGACGCCTTTTTCTTATGGTGTGGAAACAGATTTTTCTGAGGAATATACCAATCAAGAAGGGACGGCAGCCGCTGACGAGGACGATGAAATCCATTTTTTTCAAGGTGATGGGCTGGACATCACGGAGGATGTATTAAGACAAATCTTTTTGCAGCTTCCTATGAAATTCGTTTGCAGGGAAGATTGCAGGGGATTTTGTCCTCACTGTGGTATCAATCTGAATATCGGCACATGCCGCTGCGCAGATGATCAAATAGACCCAAGATGGGAAAAACTAAAAATCTTGCTGGATCGTAATAAAAAGGAGGTGTAGCCACAATGGGTGTACCAAAAGGGAAAACTTCCAAAGCAAATAAAAGAAGCCGCCGTGCAACACAAAAATTGACAGCACCAGGCACTACTATTTGTCCACAATGCCATGGATTGAAAATGCCACATCGCGCATGCACAGAGTGCGGTTATTATAAAGGCCGTCCGGTGGTTGCCAAAGCGTAATTCATTTCTGTTTAGCAAGTATCTAAACATAAGGGCATATGAATACGAGCAAAATAAAAATGCACTTTTGCGGTGCATTTTTTATTTTTTCAGGTTTTTCGGAAGAATTATTTTGCTTTTCTAGGAACATAATAAAAATAAACTCGTCTAAAATAGTAGAAAAATCAGTTTTCTTATGGTAAAATAATAAAACTAGGTAAGAAGAATGATTGGTAAGAGGTGGAAATGATGATGCAAAAAAGAAAAAAAGTAAATATTTCTTTCTTGGCTGCCGTTTGTTCCATCGCGGTGATTATGATTGGTACTGGACTTTTTGTGGAGACACGGGCGGGACTTTCCGGACTGCTTTCTTCTTTTGTGCCGAAAAACCAAATATCCACACCTCTTCCTGTCAATAACAGCAATGAAAAAACTTCCAGAGTTGTACCTATTTTGATGTATCATCACCTGTTGCCGAATGCAGATATTATTGCCAACAAATTTACGGATAACGGTTCGATTATTTCTACAGAGGCTTTTTATGAGCAAATGAAGTATCTTAAGGATAACGGCTATAAAACCTTATTCTGGAAGGACGCTTGCGAATATTTGGAGCAAGGAAAACCTCTGCCTGCAAAGTCGGTGGTGATTACCTTTGATGACGGTTATGAGAGCAACTATATCTATGCCTATCCTGTATTAAAAGAATTTGGTCTTAAGGCTACCATCAACGTGGTGGTCAAATCTTCGGAAATTGAGCCGTCAGAACGTCCTACCTTTAATTCTAAAAAACTTTCACATCTTTCCTTTGACCAAATGCGGGAAATGATAAAAAGTGGATTGGTTTCCATTCAGTCTCATACCTATGACGGACACCGGGAAGTTTATACCGGACCGGGGCAGGAAACAAAGCCCTTTCTTTTGACCAAAGAATATAACCATACCTTGCAAAAGCAAGAAACAGAAGACGAATATCGGATTCGTATTGCAGATGATTTGCGGAAGGCTAAGGTGGTTCTAGAGCAGGAGCTGGGACAAGAAGTGGTGTGCTTGGCATATCCTTATGGCAGATGGAATAAGGACGTGCAGGACGCTATGATTGCCACAGGGTATAAATATGCGGTAACGGTTCGTTCCGGCTATGCGGAAACGGGGAAAGACGTTCTGACTTTGCCGCGGATTACCATTGGTCCAAAAGACGATATGCGTTCTTTTGCTAATAAGATTAAAACGACAAAATAAAAGAGAGAAGACGCTTTCCCTATGGTGGGAGAAGGGTCTTCTTTTTGTATGGTTTTCTTTGATTTTTTTTCTATATAATGGTATGATACAAACACAGATAATTTTATTTTTGAGGTGATAATATGCGAAAATATATTGTTATAGGATTGACACTTATAGCTTTATTGGGCGTGCTGACAGGATGTAACGGCGCGTCGGGTATTGACAAAGATAAGGCGGTTCAGATTGCTTTAGATGACGCTAAATTAGCGGAAACGGATATTTCCCGTCTTTATGTGGAAAAAGGCTTTGAAAACGGCAAAGACACCTATGAAGTAAAGTTTACCAACGGCAGCAAGGAATATGAATATGAAATTCTTGCTGATGACGGGAAAATCGTGAAATCGTCTTTTTCCATTGAAGATATGGCTTTAGGGAATGACAACAATAATATTTCCGACAACAATCCAACGGAGAACGCAGTTCCGCAGCGACAAGATAAACCTACCAGTTCTAAAAAGGATAGTCCTTCCGAACAGCAAATTTCCTTGGCGGACGCTTCAAAGTTAGCCCTTGCCAGAGTACCTGGGGCAGAGTCCAAAGATTTGAAAATAGAGCTGGATTATGATGACGGGAAATATAAATATGAAGGCGATATTATCTATAACGGCAAAGAATATGAATTTGAAATTGATGCTGCTACCGGCGACTTCCTGGAATGGAGCGAAGAAAATAGATAGAGATGGTAAGGGGATAACAGATGAAAATCGCAATGGACGTGATGGGCGGCGATAAAGCGCCGGAGGAAATTATCAAGGGCGCGGTCCTTGCCGCCGAGAAATTTCCTGATATAGAATTGATTTTGGTTGGCTTTGAAGATGTGTTGGCGGGGCGAGCCTTCCCGGCTAATATCTCTTGTAAATATTGCACACAAATGATGGCAATGGACGAATCGGTGGAGTCCTTGCGGCAGAAACGGGATTCTTCTATCTGGGTAGCGACGGAGCTGGTAAAAAAGGGAGAGGCGGATGCCGTCATTTCCGCCGGCTCTACGGGAGCGCAAATGGCAAGTGCTCTTTTGCTCTTGGGGCGAATTCGCGGTATTTCTCGTCCGGCTATCGGCTTTATGATGCCGACATTAGCCGGTATGCGGCTCATCTTAGACGGCGGCGCTAATGCTGATGTAGAAGCGGGGCAGCTTTATCAATTTGCCGCTATGGGGGAAGTCTATATGCAGTCTGTCTACCATGTGGAGAAACCCAGAATCGGGCTGCTTTCTAACGGCACAGAAGCCCATAAAGGCAGCGCGCTTGTGTGTGCCGCCCACGAAATGATAGCGGCAGGTCCTTTTCATTTTATCGGTAATTTAGAGGGACGGGACATTCCCTTCGGCGAATATGATGTATTAGTATGCGACGGCTTTACCGGGAATGTGGTACTGAAGCTGTCGGAGGGGTTAAGCAAAATGATTCTGACCTTAATCAAAGAAGCCCTTACCAGCAATTTACGGAGTAAAATCGGGGCGGCTTTGGTTTTGCCGTCTCTTAACGGAATGAAGGAAAAAATGGACTATAAAGAACACGGCGGCGCGCCTCTTTTGGGCGTGAAGGGCTTGAGCATTGTTTGTCACGGCAGCTCTGATGCAAAAGCCATCTATAACGCGGTGATTCGCGCCAAAGAGTGCTATGCCAATGATTTTGTGGGCAAATTAAGTCAGATGAATTTGCCTGCGCCTACCCAACCGGCAGCAGACTAGTATTCCGGGGAAGTCGTTCCTGATTTTCATAAAGGAGCGAACATCATGGAAGAAGAAATTTGCCGTATCCTCGGCGCAATTGTAGGAAAAGACCCGGAGCGGATAGAAAGAAATACGTCTCTTGCGGAATTAGGTCTGGACTCTGTACAGCGTTTGGAAATGGTTATGGAGCTGGAGGAGTTGTTTGACGTTGTTATTAGCGACGAGGAAGGCGAGGATTTCGTTACGGTGGCGGATATAGTAGCCTGCCTTGCCGAAAAAGAAAATAATCGTCAGGAAGTTGAATAAATCAGCGGCTTTTAGCGGAAAGTAAGAGAGAATCATCCAGAAAACAGAGGTTTTATCATGGCAGCAGAAAAAAAACAAATCCCGGAAGCAATTCTGCAAATGGGACGAAAATTAGACATCAGTGAAAGAGGTATGGTTGAATTAAAACGGGCGTTTACCCATCCTACTTATTTTGAGGGGGTGAAGCACCATGCCTGGGAAGATAATCAACGATTGGAATTTTTAGGCGACGCAGTGCTGGATTTAATCATGGGTGAATATTTTTATGCGGCATATCCTGAGGTAGACGAAGGGTATCTGACCAGAATGCGGGCGTCTGTTGTCTGTGAAGGGTCTCTGGCTATGGCGGCGGAGCGGCTGGGCTTGGGAGACCTGCTCATGATGGGCAAAGGCGCAGTCCATAATGGGGAGGGTAAACGCCCCTCTGTCCTTGCAGACACCTTTGAAGCGGTGCTGGGCGCCCTTTATCTGGACCGCGGCATTGAGGCGGCAAAAAAATTTATTCTGAAGGAGTTAGCTTTTGCCATTGATTCTGTTGACCAGTATCACACCCAAGATTATAAAAGTACTTTGCAGGAATTGGTGCAAAAGGTAAACTTCGGTCCTGTCGCTTACCGCTTGCAAGAGGAGTGGGGACCTGACCATGACAAGGGTTACCGCATCGGTGTTTATTATCGGGAAACCTTAATCGGTACAGGAAAGGGCAAAAGTAAGAAGGAAGCGGAACAGCACAGCGCTAAAGATGCTCTGGAAAAGCAAAACGGCTGGAAACATTTGTTGGAAGAAAGGGCAAAGGGGAAATAGGCAATGACTGAGGCAAGGCGTCGTATATTACCTTTTTTTATTCCTCATCGGGGCTGTCCCAATCAGTGCGTCTTTTGCAATCAGCACCGTATTACGGGGGTTGGCGAAGAGATTGATTTTGATTGCATAGAAAAAGAAATATTTGCGTTACCTCCCGACGGTGATTGGGAGGTCGCTTTTTATGGCGGCAGCTTTACCGGGCTGTCTCGTGATATGCAGCAGCGGCTGCTTGCGTCGGCTCTGGTTCAAAAGGAACGAGGGTTGATTTCGCATATCCGCGTTTCTACCCGCCCTGATTATATTGACGAAGAGCGGCTATCGTTTCTACAGCAATACGGCGTGGATATTATCGAAATCGGCGTTCAATCTTTAGATGATGAGGTTTTGACAAGAGCGGGACGGGGACATACTTATGGGCAAACCTGTCATGCGGTCAATCAAATCAAGAAATTTGGCTTTCAGCTCATCATTCAGTTGTTGCCGGGACTGCCGGTCGACAGCTATCAAAGGGCAGTAGCCGGCGCAAGAGAGACAGCCTCCTGGGGGATTAACGGTGTGCGGCTGTATCCTGCCGTGGTCCTAAAAGACACGCCATTGTATGATATGTATATGCATGGCGTTTATCGGCCCCTTGTTGTGGAGGAGGCGGTGGCTTGGTGCAGGGATATGGCAGTTTTCTTTTTGCTGGAACAGATTCCTATTATCCGTGTAGGTCTACAGCCCACGGAGGAGATTTGCTGGGGTGGAGCGGTGGTTGCCGGGGCGTTTCACCCGGCATTTGGGCAGTTGGTGCAAAGCGCCCTTGCTCTGGAACAGTGCAAAATGCTGTTGTCGGCGAATGATACAGATTGCTGCTGTATTGCCGTACCGGAACGACAGCTTTCTACCTATATCGGA
>CATIYQ010000061.1 GCA_949739465.1 uncultured Peptococcaceae bacterium
CGGCAAACAGTATCCGGACACCGTCACGCGCATGAAGGAAGAGTGCGAGGTGGATGCCCGGATGAAGTTTGAACTGGGGATCATCGACACCCGCCTGGCACCTCTGTGGATGAGCAAGTATGGGTACAGTACCAAGACCGAAGCTGTCCCAACACAGGGGCAGGAGGATGACCCCATCACCAAGAGCCTGAAGGAGACGGCAAATGTTTTCGGAAAAGCAAATAAAAATTCTTGAATGGCCTTACACAGGAAAGCGGGCGCTGATCTGTGACGGTGCGGTCCGTTCCGGCAAGACCTCCGTCATGTCTCTGTCTTTCATTCTGTGGGCCATGGGGAACTTTGACAAGTGCAGCTTTGGCCTTTGCGGAAAGACGGTAGGCAGCGCTGAGCGGAACATCATACAGCCGCTGTTGGGCGTCTCCTACCTTCAGGAGCAGTTCTCGTTGGAGTACACCCGCTCCGGCCATGTGCTGACCGTTACACGGGGACTGCGTTCCAACCAATTTTACGTGTTCGGAGGCCGGGATGAATCGTCCTATATGCTCATCCAGGGCGTCACCCTGGCGGGGGTCCTGCTGGACGAGGTGGCTTTGATGCCTCGGTCTTTTGTGGAGCAAGCTATGGCGCGCTGTTCTGTGGCAGGGTCGAAATTCTGGTTTAACTGCAACCCAGAAAGCCCTTCTCACTGGTTTTACCAAGAATGGATTAAAAAGCATATAGAACGGGGTATCTTATATCTCCACTTCACTATGGACGATAATCTGAGTCTCAGCGAGAAAATCAAACGTCGTTATGAAAACATGTATTCCGGCGTGTTCTATGACCGATATATCAGAGGGCTATGGGGCGTCGCGGAAGGGCTTATTTACAGCATGTTTAACAAGGATTACCATGTTGTGCCTTCTATCCCAAGACCCTACGAAAAATACTATATCTCTTGCGACTACGGTACATTAAACCCAACTTCAGCAGGTCTTTGGGGTCTCTCTAATGGAGTATGGCACCGCATGCGAGAGTATTATTACGACGGAAGGAAAATGCAAAAGCAGCGAACAGATGAAGAACATTACGCCGCTATTGAGGAGCTGGCAGGAGATTTACCCATTACGGAAATCATTGTGGACCCCTCGGCGGCGTCTTTTATTGAGGTGATACGCCGCCACGACCGTTTCAATGTGGAGCAAGCCTCCAATCGAGTGCTGGACGGTATTCGCGATGTGGCGACCCAATTAAAAGCCGGCAACATTCGCATTTGCGATTGCTGTACGGACTGTATCAGAGAGTTTGGGCTGTACCGCTGGGATGAAAAAGCTGCGGAAGACAGACCGTTAAAAACAGACGACCACGCAATGGACGACGTGCGCTACTTTGTACGGACAGCCTTTGCGCCGTCGAGATTTGGATTTTAAGGAGGAACTATGGAAACCGTTAGCATTTTAGGAACTGATTACACCATTCAAGTTAAAAAATACGACGAGGACGAAATATTTGCGCGCTGTAATTTTGCAGCGTATTGTAACGGGTATACCAAAGAGATTGTCTTATGCGATATGTCAACCTATAAAGGTTGCGAGCATGAGTCCAGAGCTACATTAGATGTTTTAGAAAAGCAGCAGCTGCGCCATGAAATCATACATGCCTTTTATATTGAAAGCGGGTTAGACGATAACTGTTTTGCTTTCGATGGCCCTTGGGCTAATAACGAGGAGATGGTCGAGTGGTTTGCCTTACAGGGACCAAAAATCTATAAAGCCTGGCAGTCTGCCGGCTGTCTGTAAAGAGAGGAATGTTGTATGCCATTATTTAAGCAACCTATCGAGCAAATGCTCATTAACTTAAAATTGAAAGCCGGTAAACCTCTCACTGATTTAGAGTTTTATGCCCGAGAGCTAGCGCAATGGGAGCACTCTCAGGAGCGAAAGGAAATGCTTGATGGCGAGCGGTATTATGTAAACGACCACGACATCTTAAAACGAAAACGGACAGCTATCGGCAAAGACGGTACGCTAATCGAGGTTGATAATGTACCTAACAACCGTATCGTGGATAATCAATACGCCATACACGTAGACAAAAAGGTCAATTACCTTTTAGGTAAGCCAATCACCTTCAGCAGCGAGAATACAGAATACGCGGAGGCTGTTAAGTCTGTGCTGGGTACAAAATTTATGCGTACTCTGAAAAACGCTGGGGTTGAGACGCTAAATAGCGGTATCGCCTGGCTTTACCCCTGCTACAAAAACAACGAGCTGATTTTTCGTTCTTTTCCCGGGTATGAGATTCTGCCTTTCTGGGCGGATAAAGCTCATACGGAGCTTGACGCGGCTTTACGGCTTTACCCAGTAGAAGTTTACACCGGCAGAGAAAAGAAAATCGTCAAAAAGGTGGATTTGTTTACTCTTGACGGGGTACAAACTTTTCTTTTTGAGAACGGTATCCTGAAGCCGGACCCGGACGCAGAGCAAAGCCAAAGCTATATAACAATAAACGGTAAGCCCTTTAACTGGGAGCGGTTTCCGCTAATTCCCATTAAGTATAACCATAAGGAAATCCCTTTGATTCGCCGAGCGCGTACCTTGCAGGACGCAATCAACTTAATGGAGTCCGACTTTATCAACTGCATGGAAGAGGACGCTGGCAGCTCTATTCTGGTAATCCGTAATGCGGAAAAAGAAGATTTGGGGAAGCTGCGGCAAAATCTGAACACTTATCGGGCGATTAAAGTCCGTACCTTTGACGGCAAAGACGGCGACGTCAGCACTTTGGAAATCGAGGTGAACGCTGAGAACTATAAGCTAATACTTTCCCTTCTCAAAACGGCGCTGATTGAAAATATGCGAAGCTACGACGCGAAAGACGACCGTTTGTCGAATAGCCCCAATCAGATGAACATTCAAAGCGTTTACAGTGAAATTGATTTAGACGCCAACGGCATGGAAACGGAACTGCAAGCGGCTTTTGGGGATATTCTCTGGTTTGTAAAGACTTATCTTGCTAATGCAGGTAAGGGCGATTTTACAAACGACGATATGACGGTCATTTTTAACCGAGATATGCTCATCAACGAAACGGAAGCCATTGATAATTGCGGAAAATCTGCAGGTATTGTTTCTGATGAGTTAATTGTCTCTATGCACCCCTGGGTGAAAGACCCGGCGCAAGAACTGGAGCGCTTAAAGAAGCAAAAGGAAGAGGCTGACCCATACAGAAACGCCTTTGAACAGGCGAACATAGAACGCCAAAACGGGGGCGGGTTAAATGCGGAATGAAGCCTACTGGAATAACCGCATGCGTATCCTGGAAGAATCTCTTCTGGATACGGGTTATGAATATGTAACGAACCTTGAACAACAATACGATATTGCCATACGGGATATTGAGGGGCAAATCGCTACTTGGTATCAGCGTTTCGCAAAAGATAACGCTATAAGTCTTGCCGAGGCGAAACGGCTGCTTTCCGGGAATGAGCTAAAAGAATTCAGATGGACCGTTGAAGAATATATCAAACACGGTGAACAGAACGCTATTTCGCAAACCTGGTTAAAGCAGTTAAAAAACGCCTCGGCAAAAGTTCATATATCACGATTAGACAGCTTAAAAATCCAGCTGCAGCAACAAGCGGAATTGTTATACGGTAATCAGCTTGACGATATAGACAAGCTGGCGTCAAAGATTTATTCGGAAGGCTACTATCATACGGCCTTTGAAGTGCAAAAGGGCATTGGCGTCGGCTGGTCTATGCACGGCTTAACTGACGGCGCTATTCGTAAGGTACTATCTAAGCCTTGGACCCTTGACGGGCAGACCTTCAGCGATAGAATCTGGAACAATAAGCAGGGGCTGGTTAATACGGTCAATACTCAGCTGACGCAAATGCTAATGCGCGGAACTGCGCCGGATAAAGCTATTAAGGCCATTTCTGAACGCTTCCGCGTATCAAAGTCCCAAGCGGGCAGGCTGGTAATGACGGAAAGCGCAGCTTTCTCTAATATTGCCCGCAAAGATTGTTTTGCCGATTTAGGCGTGGAAGAATTTGTTGTTGTGGAAACCCTCGATAATGAGACCTGCAGTCTTTGCGGAGAGCTTGACGGTAAAGTATTTCCTATGGGCGAGTATGCTGTAGGCGTAACAGTGCCGCCGTTTCATCCTTGGTGTCGCGGAACAACGGCTCCTTACTTTAAGGACTTAGAAGGCTTGACTGAACGAGCAGCAAGAGGCGCAGACGGGAAGACCTACTATGTGCCTGGGAATATGACGTATAATAAGTGGAAGGAAAAATATATTACAAAACCCAAAGAAATGAGGTATAATTTATTTAAACAGGGTGTTTTGGTAGAATTAAAAGAGTATTCTGCCAAAATGAATCAAGGGAATCAGTCCAAGCATATTCGTGGCAGTCATAATTTTGATTCCACACGTAGCGAACTTACAGTGAACCCGCAAGACCTCTATGATTTGTATTCGGGCAAGGGCTATTTTATTGATAAGGGTAACGGTGCTTGGAATAATAGAGAACGATTTGTTCATAATAGCGATATTGGTATTTATAGAAGCAAATATACTGGTGAAGAAATACTTACGAACGCTGGCATAATTCACTACTCAAAGAAAAAAGGCTGGCATATTGTTCCTGCGAGACCACAGAAAGGAGTCAAAAAATGATTGAGAAACATATAGCATTACTTGACCATAATGTGATTGTAACTTGTATTGATGGAAAAACTATCCATGGCAAGTGGATTGATTGCCTGGATGCGGAAGATGCGAGTGATGAAGAACGCCAAGAAGATTCTATTCTGGTTGAGCATGGCGAGTTTCTTACTGAGATTTATGAATCTGATATTAAGAATATCCAAGATGAGGCTTAGGCATAGATGGTAGTAGTATTGGTGGCAAGTGGGAGGTTGTTGAAGGTTAAAGGAAGTTATTACAATTCTTTGAATGAAAAATAGAAAGGTTTTTATATCTGGGAAATTATTGAAATATTCCATTGTGTTATTCTCTTAAAGAAGCTATAATAAATTGCAATATATAAAAGGAGGATAAGATATGAAAAAGAAATTTTTACTATTGGGTATGGCTGTGATGATGGTATTTGCGTTAGCTGCATGTGGCGCTCCAAAAGATGAACGAACCTTAGATACCTTTAAAACTGCTTTTGAAAAAGGCGGCATTGTATTAGAAATGGAAGATGTTCCGTTTTTCCAAATGATTGGTGCCGAAGACGGTATCATATTCTATAATAAAACAAAGCCCGTTAAGGTTTATCAATTTGCCGATGAAACTGCTTTAGAAAAGGCAGTGAAAGAAAACAGTATTCTGGCCAATATGCCGAAAAATGGCAAGTTTGTCCTAGATACTAATGATGAACAAGCAACAGAAATCTTTAACAATGTAGCAAAATAATCATTCAGTGGTTTTAAAAGCACTTTGCAAAAGCAGAGTGCTTTTTTTATGCCTAAAATTCGCCTTTTTGGTATTGCAGGCGTAAAAGAACAAGACTTTTCATTGGTGGCGATACCACCGTAAAAAATCAAAGAAAGGAATATGTAACAATGAAACTTAAAGAACAATTGGAAGAAATGGGTCTCACGGAAGAACAGGCGCAAAAGATTGCAGACGAGGTTATTAACGGAAGCTATGTGCCAAAATCCCGCTTTAATGAAATCAATGAAGAAAACAAAACCTTAAAACAGTCTCTTGCTGACAGAGATAAGCAACTGGAAGATTTGCAAAAATCGAATAGTGATAATGCTGCCTTACAGGAGCAAATTACTCGTTTGCAGCAAGAAAATGCTGACCGTGAAAAGACCCATGCGGCGGAAATCAAACGGCTGAAAATCGACACTGCCGTAGAACTTGCGCTCTCTGCAGCAAAAGCAAAGAACACAAAAGCAGTAAAAGCTCTGCTGGATTTAGAGAAAGCGGAGCTTGCCGAAGATGGCACAGTCAAAGGGTTGGCGGAGCAGGTCAAAGCCTTGTCGGAAGCTGCGGACAGCAGCTTTTTGTTCGAGCAAGGTAATAAAGGAAAGGACTTCAAGGGTTTTACTCCCGGAGAAAGCGGCGATAAACCGCCAACAGGCGGCAAAGCGCCGGAGAAAATGACCTATGATGAACTTTGCGCTTACCTTGCGGAAAACCCTAACACCACATTATAAGGAGGAATGAAGATGAAACTTGTGGGCAACAAAGAAGAAGGTTATCAGCTGGTGAGCTCCTTTGCAGCTCCTGCTAAGCCAACTAAAAATGCTGGTAAGGACAAAAACAAGGACGCTGACAAAGGCAAAGGCGCCGGCAAAGACAAAGGGAAAGGTAATACACAGGAGCCGCAAGCGCCGGACGGTAAAAACGGCGCGGCTACACCGGATAACGAAAACGGCAATGCAGTTGCGCCTGAAAAAGATGGCAGTGCCGTGGCACCTGATACCGAAAAAGAAAAAGAAAACGGAAAGGACAATGAATAATGGCAAACAGTAAATTTGATGCAAAAAGCTTTAACCCGGAAGCCTTTCAGTATATCGCTGACCGGATTCCAAACCCAAAACGAAACGAACTGATTAAATCCAAGGTTATCACCCCTAACCCTGATGTGGCGGCGGTATTCTCTGACCAAGACGGCACCGGCTATGCGCGGCTTGCTATGCGTGGTCTTCTCGATGGTGAGGCTGTAAACTATGACGGAAAAACCGATATTACCGCAACATCTACCAAAACCTTTGAGCAAGGGGTTGCGGTAGTCGGTCGCGCCAAAGCGTGGACAGAAAAGGACTTTTCCTACGACATTACCGGCGGCCAAGACTTTATGCAGAACATCGCCCAACAGGTAGACGAATACTGGTGGGGTATAGACCAAAACTTGATTCTTGCAGTGCTGGAAGGTATTTTCGCCATGACCGATACCAAGAGTAAAGAATTTGTGGATAAACACACCTATGATGTAACCGGGGCGGATGATGGCCATATTACAGCGACTACCTTAAACAGCGCTATGCAAAGCGCCTGCGGAGATAACAAGAAAATCTTTAAGGTGGCATTTATGCATTCTGCGGTAGCTACCAACCTGGAAAACCTGAACTTGATGAAGCATTTGACCTACACCGACAAGGACGGTATCACTCGTGATTTAGAGCTTTACACCTGGAACGGCCGGCTGGTTGTTGTGGACGACAGCTTGCCGGTAGTAGAAAGCGAAAGCGGCCCTCAATATACTACCTACGTTTTAGGGGAACGGGCTATCTCTCACAACAAGCTGAATGTAAAAGTTCCTTACGAAATGGCGCGGGACGCAAAAACCAACGGCGGTGTGGACACGCTCTATACCCGTCGGCGGGCTACCTTTATGCCCTTCGGTATTTCCTATGAAAAGGTGTCTCAGGCTTCCCTCTCTCCCACCGATTCTGAATTGAGAAACGGTGCAAACTGGGCATTGGTTCACTCCGGAGAAGAAACCGTAAGCGAACGGTCTTACATCAATCACAAAGCCATTCCTATCGCTCGTATTATCTCTAAAGGCTAAGAAAGGAGCATGCTATGGATATTCTTGTGGCCGTAGCTGCGCGGCTTGAGGCTCTGGGCTACACGACAACGGAAGCTGACAATAATATGCTTGGTTATTATATCAAGAAAGCCGAGGCTTACCTCAAAGCGAACACCAACCAACAGGAAGTGCCGGAAGGTCTCTTTTATATCTGGGCAGATATGGCGGCAGGATATTTCCTGGCGGACAAAAAGACTGTTGGCGCATTAGCTGAAATATATGACTTTGACGCGCCGGCGAAGTCTGTCTCTATGGGTGATACTTCCGTTACTTTAGCGACTGGGGCTACTTTTGAGAATCAATTCGACGCAATGCTTGAGAAGATGGTAAATCCCGACATGGATATGATTTTAGCATTTCGGAGGTTAGCATGGTAAGCGTATATGAAAAGGCGTTAAAAAGAATGTGGACTGGCTCCTGCAGCGTCTATGTAAGAGAATTGCGTATTAACCCTGATAACGGCAGAGATGAAGCGGCAGAAATTCTACTGCATGAGAATATTCCCTGCCGTTTATCGTTTAGCTCTATTTCAAGCGCCGGGCAGAACGAAAGCGCTGCCGCTGTTCAGCAAGGGGTAAAGCTATTTCTGGCGAAAGATATCGAAATACCACCCGGCTCTAAGTTGGTGGTAACCCAAGAAGGAAAAACGACGGCTTATGCAAAATCGGGAACCCCGGCAGTTTACCCATACCACCAAGAAATTATGCTGGAACAGTTTAAGGAGTACGCATAAGGGCGCGTTGGGGGCGAGCCGATTACTCGCAGTTACAAGCGTTTGCCGATGCAATCAATCAGTTAAGCGCTTCCGATATGGATAAGCTTTGTGTTGATTGCAGTAAAGCATTGGCGGCGCGGCTTCTGGCTTTGGTGATTCCGAGAACGCCCGTCGGTAAATATCCCAAGAGTGCCAGTAAAAAAGGCGGTACTTTGCGCCGGGGCTGGACGGCAAAAACCGAGGAAGACGCAAAGTCGGGTAATTCTTCAAATGCTGCAGACTATGCTTCTAGCTTGCGGATACA
Organism: uncultured Peptococcaceae bacterium; assembly: GCA_949739465.1. Classification (GTDB taxonomy): domain Bacteria; phylum Bacillota; class Dehalobacteriia; order UBA4068; family JAAVYR01; genus JAAVYR01. The sequence goes on from CATIYQ010000061.1 coordinate 8,557, forward strand.
CAAAACGGGAAATGCCTACACGGTGGAAATCGTCAACCCTGTAGAATACGCTTCCTATGTGGAATTTGGGCACCGTACCACAAACGGCGGCTGGGCAGAAGGTACATACATGCTGACTATCTCAGAAGAAAAACTCAAGCAAGTCGCGCCGGGTGTCTTAGAGAAAATGGTATTAAAAAAACTACGGGAGGTATGCAATGTCTGAGATTAACACAGGTATGATTTTAGACGGCGTTACGTTAGCCCTCAGAAAGGCGTACCCAAACAGTCAAATAGAAGCAAGCGCAATCAAGCAGAGGCTAAAAGCCCCTGCTTTTATTGTGCTTTTACCCTCCGCCACGCAAACGGCTTTCCTAGGTACCAGAAAACAAAGGGCGCCTCGGTTTGACATTATCTATTTCCCGAAAGCAGGGCGCGAGGAATGCTATCGTATTGCTGATGAACTTTGTTCAGTTCTGGAATTGATAACGCTGCCCAGAGGCGATAAATTGCGTGGCACGGATATTTCCTATGAAGTTACAGACGATGTACTTCACTTTTTTATTTCCTATAACCATTTCATTTATGAAAAAGCAGAAAAAACTACGATGGAAAATTTGAAATTCGGAGGCTTTTAATATGGCAAAAGTGATTGCGGAAAAAGCCGCAAAAAAATACTCTAAAGAGCAGCTTATGCAGTCTGAACGCTACGGCAAGCAACGAGACCTATTAAACGCTCTTTTGGAAGACAACAAGCAATATACCTTCGATGAGGTAGAAGAAAAAATCAAAACTTTTAATACAAAGGAAGTGAAATAGTATGGCATTAGGCGGCGGTATGTTTACTACCCAAAATAAGACCCTTCCGGGTACTTATATTAACTTTTCCAGCGTGGCAAAGGCTTCGGCAGCGCTTTCTGATAGGGGCTTAGCGGCTATGCCTTTTATGTTGGATTGGGGACCGGAAAACCAAGTATTCACGGTAACCGGCGAGGACTTGCAAAAGAATAGCTTGCAGCTTTTCGGCTACAGCTACACAGACACAGCATTATTGCCTTTACGGGAGATTTTTCGCAATGCGAAAACTCTTTACGCTTACCGCTTAAACAGCAACGGCATAAAAGCGGCAAATAGCTTTTGTGAAGCGAAGTATTCCGGTTTAGTCGGCAACAAGCTATCGACAGTGATTGGAGCTAATGTTGACAATGAAGGGCTCTTTGATGTCGCAACATATTATGACGGCGCGCTTTTAGATACGCAAACGGTAGCGACTGCAGCAGACCTTTCGGATAACGATTTTGTTGTTTGGAAGAAAAACGCAACCTTAGAAGAAACGGCAAGCACACCTTTAACCGACGGTACCAACGGAGAAATGCAGGCTCTCGCCTATCAAACTTTTTTAGATAAAATCGAAAGCTATAGCTTTAATGCGTTAGGCTGTCCTTCCGATGATGCGACTGTCATCGGTTTATTTGCCAGCTTCACCAAGCGTATGCGGGACGAAGTAGGCGCTAAATTTCAGACAGTGGTTTACAGTCCTATTGAAAAAGAAAAGGCTGCCGACTATGAAGGTGTTATTGAGGTGGGTAATACTTGCAAAGGCGAGGGGCTTGGCAAGTACGGCTTAATCTATTGGGTAACCGGCGCGGCTGCCGGCTGCGAAGTAAACCTCTCTAATACGAATAAGCCTTATGACGGCGAAAGTGAACCGAATACCGATTACACGCAGGCGGATTTAGAAAAGGCGCTGAAAGCCGGGCGGTTTATGCTGCACAATGTAAACGGTGAGGTCAGGGTATTAGAAGATATTAACTCTCTTGTTACCCTTTCCGATAGCAAGGGCGAGGTATTTCAATCCAATCAGACCGTCAGAGTTTGCGACCAAATTGCTAACGATGTGGCGCATCTCTTTCATACTCGCTATTTGGGCATTGTGCCAAATGACGC
>CATIYQ010000062.1 GCA_949739465.1 uncultured Peptococcaceae bacterium
CGCCACCTCAGAGGATGCCTTTGCCGTTCTGCCGTTAATCAGGATTTTTCCCGCGTCACAAACTTCTTTGGCAACGGTCCGCCGTTTAATCAGACGGGACACCTTCAAAAATTTATCTAATCTCATCTGTGCTTCCTCCAAAAAAAAGGAGCCTCCCGAAAGAGGCTCCCTTCTCTTAAACGATAATTATTTGTTGTCTACTGCGTCTTTGAACGCTTTGCCTGCTTTGAAAGCAGGAACTTTGCCGGCAGGAATGTTGATAGGAGCACCGGTTTGTGGGTTTCTACCTGTTCTGGCAGCCCGTTCTCTTACTTCGAAGGTACCAAAGCCAACTAATTGAACTTTGTCCCCTGCTGCCAATGCATCGATAACAGATTGCATTACAACATTGATTGCTACTTCAGCGTCTTTTTTGGTCAAGTTTGCTTTTTCAGCAACTGCGCATACTAAATCAGTTTTATTCATGTTTCAATCGCCCTTTCAATCCTATTTTACTATAAAAGTCTGTACAGATATTCGCCCTTTTTTCTGAAAATCCTTCTTGTTCTTGATATTTATTTACATATTTTTTCCTGTTTTTTTGCTTCCGCCCACCATGCGTTTAATTCAGCAAGGGAACAATCTTGCCATTCCCGCTCCTCTGCCTGCAAACGCTCTTCCATATAAGCAAATCTGCTGAGAAATTTCTTGGCGCTGCCCCGTAAGGCAGACTCGCTGTCTACTCCATAAAAACGAGCCAGATTGATGACGGTGAATAGGACATCGCCTACTTCCTCCTGCTCCGCCTCAGGCGTTTTCGCCGCTCTTAATTCTGCCAGTTCGCTGTCCAACTGCTGCCAGACATCCTCCCGATTGTCCCAGTCAAAGCCCACCCGAGCGGCTTTTTCCTGGATTTTTTGGGCATAAAGCACTGCCGGCAATTGGGGGGAAACAGAAATAGTTGCTGTTGGTTTCGCGCCGTTAATCCCCTCTTCCTTTTCTTTGGCTTTGATTTGTTCCCAGTTTGTCCAGACGCCGTCGGTGTCCATAGCTCTACTATCGCCAAAGACATGAGGATGACGGCGAATCATCTTGCGGCACAAATTATCCACCACATCGTCAATTTGAAATGCTCCTTTTTCTTTGGCGATTTCACTATGGAACACCACCTGAAAAAGAACGTCCCCCAATTCGTCTTTTAAAGAAGGCATATTGCCTTCATCAATGGCGTCGATTACCTCGTAACACTCCTCCAAAAGATACCGCCGTAAAGAAGCGTGGGTTTGCTCTTTATCCCAAGGACATCCCTCCGGACCTAAAAGCGTCTCCATAATGAGCTGCAAGTCTTCCCAGTTATATGGTTCTCTTTTTGCCAAGAGCCTTTGGATTTGCTGATTTTCCATGGTTTTGGTCTCCCTTGCTATCGTTGTTTCACACCAATGATTAGAAATGGTTAAATCATGATTAGATTCAGTGTATCACGTCGTCGAAAGGAAGACAAGGAGAACTGCGAAACAGAACTACTGCTCCATTTGTTTTGCCAGAAAGCCTGCGCCCGTTTCCGCCATTTTTTGTTCCATTTCCCCTAAGGTATCATCTTCGGATTTACTTAAAATCATCACTGAGCCAATAGGGTCTCCTTGGGCTACAATAGGCGCGATAATCGCCCCGGCAAATACCATAGGTTCTTCTGTGCCGGTGGTTTTTACCACACCATTTTTGTTATCGGAAACAATAGTCTGCAAATGAACAACTGTACGACGGTCTTCCATAGCTTGGTCCACCATTTTACCAATACTGCGATTTAATAAATCTTTCTTTGCATAGCCGCTGACTGCAATAATATTATCTCGGTCGGCCACACAAACCACATGACCGATAGCATCATAAAGAGATTGGGCATATTCCTTGGCAAAAGCACTTAACTCTCCGATGGGAGAATATTTCTTTAATATACCTGCTCCGTCCTTATCCACAAAAATTTCCAATGGGTCACCTTCTCTTATCCGTAAAGTTCTGCGAATCTCTTTGGGGATTACGATTCGCCCCAAATCATCTATCCTTCTTACAATACCGGTTGCTTTCATGTCTACTCCTCCTCAGAAACAAATTCACTTTTCTTGTAAATGTGTTCAGTAATTTTTTACTATTATTTACAAATCATTATTTTTTATACGATTTCCGTAAATTTCTTCCAAAGAGAAAAATCATCAAAAAAAGCCGTCTCCTTTTTCAGGAAACGGCTTTTATACATCAAATATATCAAAATAGATTATTCTTCTTCATGCTGAGCAAAGGGATTGGCATTGTTTCCTTCATTACCTTCTGTCCAATATTTGAAGGCATAGTCGACTTTTACTTCTGCTACTGCAGATTTTTCATCCATATAAGCATAATAAGCGTCCGTCTTTAGCGGCGTTGCGAGAGACGTTTTCACGTCTTCCTTCACCGCGTCAAAGGTATCATCTTTGGTATCAATTTTGATGATATGGAAACCAAATTGACTTTGTACCGGTTCTTTGGAATATTCTCCTACTTCGTGGAGCAAGAAAGCGCCGTCAACGAATTCTTTGACAAATTTGGTATCGTTTTTAGCAAATTTATAGTCCATAGCGCCGCCGGCAGGAGCGCTGCCGTCTTCGGAATATTCCTTGGCAAGGGTAGCAAAGTCTTCCCCGTTATCCAGCCGTTTGATGATATCCTTGGCTTTATCCCGTGCAGCGTTGATTTCTTCTTCGCTGGCGTTATCACGGTCCGCTTTAAAGAGGATATGGGAAACGCTGATTTTCTGCCAATTTTCTTTATTAGCATCAAAAGCGGCTTTCGCTTCTTCATCACTGATGCTAATATCCGCCGTTACTTTGTCAAATAACTTTTGACTCAAGGTATCAATACGGAACATATAAAGCATATCATCCTTGGTATAGCCCATAGCTTTTAACCATTGCTGAAAATCTTGTTCTGTTTCAAAGCTGGCTTTCACCTGGGCGTCCAACACGTTTTCCACTTCTGCATTGGTTACTTCAATGCCTTCTTCTTTGGCTAATCCTTCCACCAATGTATTTTGCACCACGCTATCCCAAGCGCTTTGCTCCATTAAAGCATAAATTGCCTTGTTTTCCTCATTGGGTTCTGTTAAATCCATAATAGACCCATATTGATTTTTCATATTATTCATATAAAAATCAAATCTGCTTTGGTCGATAGCAACGCCGTTGACCGTTCCCATAGAAACAATCTTTTCACCGCCGCATCCGGCAAAGAGACATATGCATAATAACAGCGCACCTAGTACTTTTAATTTTTTCAAATAAATACACAACCTTTCCTTGGTTTTGCTAACCTATATTTTTATTTTATCACAAATTTATCTATTAAGAAACTAAGAAGAAACTAAGAAACGATTTCTTTTGCTCCTGACATTCGGCTGATTTCTTTGAGCATTTTCTCCAAAAGCTGCAACACCTGTTCTCCCGATTGGTTTTTGGTGTCCATGCGAACAATAAATTCTTCTTCGTTACCGGGTTTAAAATGCAGCGATTTCTGCATGAGGGTATTGAGACTTAACAGCTGTTCGCCACTGAGAGCAAACTCCGGACCAAACACCACGTCCACTCGTTGGGCAGTTTGCACAATGGAACGAACACCGATTTTTTCCCCCTGGATTTTAATCTCCGTAATCTTAAACAGATTTTTTACAGATTGGGGCAATTTACCGTAACGTTCTACCACTTCTTCCTTTAATTCCGATAGCGCCACCGTATTCGCTACTTGCGCCATCCGTTTATAAACTTCCATTTTCAGCTGAGAATCGTCCATATAGTCGTCAGGAATATAGCCGTCCAGAGAAAGCTCCAAAAGAAGGGGTTTTTTCAGAATACTTTTTGACGACAAGGCTTTTATGGGCTGTTGTACGCCTCCGTCCACTTCCATACCGTCCTCCCGCGCCGCCATTTTCTTTTGCACTTCTTCCTCTACCAGTTGGCAATAAAGGTCAAAACCCACCGCTGCAATATGCCCGTGCTGCTGGGGTCCTAAAATATTACCGGCGCCGCGGATTTCCATATCCCGCATAGCGATTTTGAATCCAGAACCAAGCTCCGTAAAATCTCGAATGGCAGAGAGCCTCTTCCGCGCTACCTCAGACAATATTTTGCCTCTTGGGTAGGTGAAGTAAGCAAAGGCTTGCCGTTTGCTCCGTCCCACTCTGCCCCGGAGCTGATAGAGCTGAGCCAGACCAAAGTTGTCAGCATCAGAAACGATGAGGGTATTCACATTAGGAATATCCAGCCCCGACTCTACAATGGTGGTAGAAACCAGAATGTCTACCTCTCCGTCGATAAATTCCTGCATCACTTCTTCCAGCATTTTCTCAGACATCTGTCCGTGAGCAACAGCAATATTTGCCTCCGGCACCAGCTGCTGGAGTTGGGCTGCCACTTCAAAAATACTTTCAATCCGGTTATGAATGTAATAGACCTGTCCCATACGAGAGATTTCCCGAATCAGAGCGTCCTTAATCAGGCGGGCATGCCACTCCACCACAAAAGTCTGAACAGGCAGGCGGTCTTCGGGCGGTGTAGCAAGAATGCTCATATCCCGCATACCCACCATCGCCATATGGAGTGTGCGAGGAATGGGTGTTGCCGATAAGGTCAGCACGTCAATATTTTTTCGCAGCTCTTTGATTTTCTCTTTATGGGCAACGCCAAACCGCTGCTCTTCATCAATAATTAACAATCCTAAATCTTTGAAAATCAATTCTTTGGAAAAGAGACGATGAGTACCAATAATCACGTCAATTTTTCCCCGGGATAAACCCTCTAAGATTTCTTTCTTTTTCTTTGTCCCCGTAAAACGGCTCAGACACTCTACTTTTACGCCATAATCCCGAAAGCGATCCTGGAAGGTAATCATATGCTGGGTGGCAAGGACGGTGGTAGGCACCAGCACCGCCACTTGCTTATTATCCATCACCGCCTTAAAAGCCGCTCTAAGGGCTACTTCCGTTTTCCCATAGCCCACATCGCCGCAAAGCAGACGGTCCATAGGCTTGGGAGACTCCATATCTTTTTTGATTTCTTTTACAGCTTGGAGCTGGTGTTCCGTTTCCGCATAAGGGAAAGCGTCTTCAAATTCTTTTTGCCAGGGTGTGTCCGCCGAGAAAGCGTATCCCGGCTCTAACTCCCGCTGACTGTATAAATCCAACAGCTTATCGGCAAGCTCCGCAATGCCCTTTTGGGCTTTCATTCTCGTCCGCTGCCACTCAGTGCCGCCCAGCTTATAGAGCTTTGGCTGAGCGCTGTCAGAGGCAATATACTTTTGAATAAGATTAACCTGGTCCACCGGCACATAAAGCTTATCATTGCCGGCATATTGCAGGTAGAGATAATCTTTGGCAACATCGCCCACTTGGAGCCGCACCACTTCTACAAATTTCCCAATGCCGTGGTTTACATGGACCACATAATCTCCCGGCGTCAAATCATAGAAATTTTCTATCTTTTCTCCCATGGAGAATTTCCGCCGTTTTTTTGCTTTGGCCTCTTGCCCCAGCAGCTCCTTCTCAGTAAAGACGGCAATTTTCAGCGCACTGTTCACCGCACCGCCAATGCAATCGGAAGAAACAAAATGAATGGCGGCAAAATTGATTTGCGGATAATCCTCCTCTAACTGACTAAAACTTTCCCGTAATTTTCCCAGACGAATATCAGAGCTTGCCGTTACCACCACTTGATAACCCTGCTCTTGATAGAAGGTCAAATCCTCTTGGAGCAACTCTATTTTTCCCATATAGACAGGAATATCTCTGGAAATGTCCGTAAAACTGCTGCCGACCAGAGAATAAAATTGACGCGCCAAATCTATATCCTCTGCAAAGTCTGCCATAGACTGCTGGACAATAGGAAAATCATGAAATAACACAACTGACTTTTTCTCAACCACTCCCATGATTTGGACCACATCGGCAAAGTTAGCGGCAAAAGAGGGAAGCGCCACTCCCGTTTCCATGGCGTCGGCTAACATATCTTTCTGGTATTGCTCCTGCTGCAACAGCCCCTGCCAAATATCGCCGCTATCACAAAGATAAACAACAGCATCTTTGAGGAAATATTGCAACAGCTGGTCTAAATCAGAAAAAAAACAACTGCCGTACCGCTCCATACCCTCCTGCCATTGTCCTAACTCCATGCTTTCCAGCGCCGGCAAAATGCCATTTTCCTCTGTGTTATCCAGAACGGATTGGCATTGGGTAAATTCGGATTTCAGCTCCGCTGCCGCCTTTGCCATTTCCTCTTTGCTCACCGGCAGCTCGTTGGCAGGACCAATAAGGAATTCATCAAGAGACGACGTCATTCTTTGAGTGGCAACAGAGAAATAGTGAATAGATTCTACTTCATCATCAAAAAACTCCACTCGCACCGCCTGGTCATAGAGAAAGGGATAAATATCTAAAATATCTCCCCGCAGGCTGAAACAGCCCGCTTCCTCCACCTTCTTTTCCCGTCGGTAACCCAACTGCACCAGGCTTTCACTAAGAGCTAGCAAATCTATATGGTCCCCTGTTTTCACCGGACGAATTCCTTCTGCAAAGCGCCGCAAGGGCGCTAGTTTTCTAGCAAGGGCGGCGCCCTCTGTCACGACTAGGATTTTTTCTTGTCCTGCAAGTTTGGTCAGCACCTGGATACGCTGACGGACCACCTCTAAGTTATTGCCCTGGACAGCAAAAGGCAATAGCTCCAAATAGGGAAAAAGATAAACATTATCCTCCCCTAAAACGCCAGACAGATTGTGATACATGAGTTGAGCAGATTTCTCATCTGCCGTCACCACCAACTGACTGCTGTTTCCTGCTAAAAACGTATTGATAATAGCGGCAGTACGCGCCAGAAGATTGGTAGCAACAATTTCCACCATCTGTTGCTGTTTGCCACGATTTTCCGTCAGTTGCCGCAAGCACGCATAATAAGGCGTGTTCTGCCAATTTGCCAACACTTCTAACATGACCTGCCTCCTTTACTTTCATCTAAAAAACACTTATTTATCCTGTCTATTGTAACGGTTCATGGCTTCCGCTATACCATTTTTCACCCAGCAGGTTACCCCGTCCATAGCCTTTGCAATACCGTTATCAATGACTTCATCTTCCTCAGCAGAAAATTTGCCCAGAACAAAGTCCTTTCCTTGGGCGTATTCGCTTTTGCCAATACCTACTTTAAGACGGGAAATTTGTTCCGTACCCAGAAGACGGATAATATCCCGCATGCCGTTATGACCGCCGCAGCTGCCCTTTTGCCGCAGCTTTACAGCGCCGGTAGGCAAATCCATATCGTCGTAAATGACCAGCAAATCTTCTTTGTCTACTTTATAAAATTGCATCACAGCAAGGACAGCCTGCCCGCTTAGATTCATGAAGGTTTGAGGTTTTACCAAAAGCACCTTTTCCCCATCTATTTTCGTCTCGCCAATGAGCGCGTGAAAGTTACTTTTCCACCCCGCCACGCTGTGTTTTTCTGCAAAGCTATCAACAACCATAAAACCCACGTTATGTCGGGTAGCCGCATATTCGATACCAGGATTGCCTAGTCCCACAACAATTTTCATATTTTCTTCCTCACACGCACAGTTATTTTTCATAGAGTTATTTATTATAATCCAACTCGGCAAAAATAGTCAATGCACCTTTTCCTCTTGCATTCATATAATAAGATTAGATACTGAAAAGTATCTGATTTACCCCGGGCAATCTTTTACCCGCATTGTTACCTCTCCTCCTCAAAAAAGGTCTAAAGCGTTTGCTTTAGACCTTTTTCCTATTTTCCCCAAATAACCTTTATCAAAATAATCTTAGTCAAATAATTTACTTACAGACAAATCTTCGTGGATACGGATAATCCCTTCCCCTAAGAGAGACGCCACGGAAATAGATTTGATTTTATCAGAGGTACCTTGTCTGTCCGGCGTCAGCGGAATGGTGTTGGTAATCATCACTTCTTTGATGACAGAATTTTCCAACCGTTCTACTGCAGGAGGAGAGAATACAGGGTGGGTGCAGCAAGCGTAAACTTCTTTTGCGCCCATTTTCTTTAAGACTGCAGCCCCTTGGGTAATAGTACCAGCAGTATCAATAATATCGTCCACCATGATAACGTTTTTGTCTTTGATATTCCCGATAACGTTCATGATTTCCGCTTTGTTGGCTTCCGGTCTCCGCTTATCGATGATAGCAATTTCCGCACCTAAGCGTTGCGCCATGTTCCGCGCCCGCACCACGCCGCCAATATCAGGAGAAACGACAACCACATCTTCTAAACCCATATTCTTGTAATATTCAGCAAGAAGAGGTACGCCCGGCAAGTGGTCCAAAGGAATATCAAAGAAACCTTGAATGGCGCTAGCATGTAAATCCATAGACACCACTCTGTCTGCGCCTGCCGCTGTAATCAGGTTCGCCATCAGCTTTGCCGAGATTGGGTCGCGAGCCTTGCTCTTCCGCTCTTGGCGCGCATAACCATAGTAGGGAATCACCGCCGTGATGCGTTGGGCTGACGCCCGTTTCATGGCGTCAATCATAATCAACAATTCCATAATGTTGTCGTTGGTAGGATAACAGGTAGGCTGCACGATAAACACGTCAGCCCCCCGCACGCTTTCGTTGATTTCGATAGCAATTTCCCCGTCGCAAAAGGTTTTCACCTTAGACTGTCCCAGCTCAATACCAAGATAATCAGCAATTTCTTTGGCAAGCTCCGGGTTAGCATTCCCGGTGAAAAGTTTTAATTTCCGCAAAGTCATAAATCCTTCCTCCCAATATTTCATCCCTATATTTCAGCTTCTGCTATTTTGCATACTTTATTTCATACGTTAATGAATAGAAATTCGACTTTTTTTCTCAATATCCTGCCAACCCTTGTCCAAGAGCAAGGGAAAACAGTCCACATTACGAAAAAACTATTTTTCTTTCACCCAATCCTCTTTGAGGTATTGCCGTCCTCTTGCCACAGCAAGAGCATTATCCGGCACATTTTTTGTCACCGTAGACCCTGCCGCTACAAAGGCATTATGACCAACTTCCACAGGGGCTACCAAGTTGCTGTTGCTACCGATGAAAGCGCCGTCTTGGATAACGGTCGGATGTTTCTTTTTACCGTCATAGTTACAAGTAATGGTGCCGCAACCGATATTGACCTTCTCACCTACCGTAGCGTCGCCAATATAGCTGAGGTGTGGCACTTTGCTACCTACCCCAATGTGAGAATTTTTGATTTCCACAAAATCACCGATTTTTGCAGTTGCCTCAATAACGCTGCCCGGTCTGAGGTAAGCAAAAGGACCGATATTCACATGGTCGCATACCTCTGTTTCCCAAAGCACTGATTTTTTGATTTGGCAATCCTCTCCCACGGTAGAGTCAATGAGCTCCGTATCTGCACCGATAAAGCAGTCTTTACCAATTTTTGTTTTCCCTTTTAACTGCACGTTAGGCTCGATAATAGTATCGATATCCACTTCCACATCTTGCTCAATATAAACGCGGTTGGGGTCTACAATAGTAACGCCTTTAAGCATCAATTCTTCGCATTTTCGCCGCCGCAGGATTTCCACAGCTTGTGCCATTTGCACACGATTATTGACGCCCAAGATTTCATGGTAGTCCTGGAGCAATTGTCCTGCCACTACCTTACCCCGTTTGCAGAGATAGCTGATGGTATCAGTAAGATAATATTCTCCTGCTGCATTTTCATTGTTCAGGTGTTCCAGGGCCTCTTTTAAATCCGCTACTTTAAAGCAATAAGTACCAGTGTTGATTTCACTGACCCGCTTTTCTGTAACGGACGCGTCTTTTTCTTCGATGATAGCAACAACTTGTTCCTCTTCACCGCGGATAATTCTGCCATAACCCGTAGGGTTCGGCAACTTAGCTGTCAATACCATACAAGAGGCGTCGCTGTTATAGAAAGACTGCAACATTTTGAGTAGAGAATTACCTGTCAAAAGAGGCGTATCGCCGCAAACCACCATAATCACATCAATATCATGTCTCAGGATAGGAAGGGCGCACATAATAGCGTGTCCCGTACCCAATTGCTCCCGCTGAACAGCATAATCTACCCGATCGCCAAAGACTTCCTGTACCAATTCTCCTTCATGTCCCACTACCATAACCGTTTGGTCTAAGTGGCATTTGGCAAGCGCCCGAATGACATGGTCAGCCATAGGCAAACCATTGATTTTATGTAATACCTTTGGCAATTTTGAATTCATTCTGGTGCCCTTCCCGGCTGCCAAAATAATCGCCCCTTGCTTTACCAAATTGATTCCTCCGTTTCATCTATGGCATTTTTCATCATATCTCGTCAAAAAATCACACAATCGTTTTTATTATAACAACTTTCTCCATATAAAACCAGCAAAATATTTATATACGTTGCCGAGGAGAATTATACGTCGTACGCTATGTCCACAAAAAAATAGACCATACAATATGGTCTATTTTTTGTGAAACTTTTCCCGTTTCACTTATTCCATGTCATCAACAGGCGCGTTTTCTGCAGTTTCTAACGCTTCATAGTACTTATCCAAAACTTCTTTTTGAATCAAATCTCTAGCTTCTTGGGAAATAGGATGGGCAATATCTCTAAAATCGCCTGTTGCCGTTTTCCGACTGGGCATCGCCACGAAAAGACCATTTTGACCGTCAACCACTTTCACATCATGCACAACCAAAGCATTGTCGATGGTAACAGAAACGATTGCCTTCATTTTTCCTTCTGCTAAAATTTTTCTTACTCTTACATCTGTAATATCCATGGTCGACTCCACCCTTCTCAAAACAAAACTCCGTAAATAAATTCTGCAAAATTCTACGCCGTGATTTCTTATACTTATATATTCTAGACCAAGAGAAATTCTCCTTTATTTTTTTCTCTTTTTCCCCAAGGAAACAGCCTGTTTTTGAAAAAAATTCTTTGCTTTTACCTTCAGAGAAAGTTATAATAAAATAAGAATATCATACTTATTTTCTATGGAGGTGTATCTTGTGGAGGCAGACCCGAAATATCACATAAGCAAAACGCTGCGTTTTCAATACTAAGGGGAATCCGCCACTGCCTTCCCCTGAAGAAAGGGGAAAGATTATGCTCACCATCTATCAAACAACGGCAACCGACGATATCACTGTGATTTCGGCTATCGAAAAGGGCTGCTGGATTAACTTAATCAATCCAACAGAAGCAGAAATCTCCTACATCGCACAAAATACGGAAATCGCCACAGATTTTCTTAAATACCCCTTGGATGACGAGGAAATCTCCCGTGTGGAAGTGGAAGAAGAACAAACCATGATTATTATCAACGTGCCGGTAGAACGGGACGCTGATGTCAACTATGATACCATTCCGTTAGGGATTGTCCTAAACGACGACTATATTATCACCGTCTGTCTGGA
>CATIYQ010000063.1 GCA_949739465.1 uncultured Peptococcaceae bacterium
AACCATTTGTTCTTATGTAGGCGAAGGGTTGCGTTCTACCTTGGCGTCACTATCCCTTGCCGTCTGGCAGTCATTACAGGAAATCCGCTTGCGGACAGGTAAGCCGCTGAATCTTATCCTAAATGGAGAATCCTTTTTCTTGAAGGAAGGCATGTTGATGAAAAATTGGCAGCAAAGTGATTTTTTGGTGTCACGGAAAATCATTGACGAAACAGTGCTTCTCATCAGTCACCATTCCTTCTACGCCATGGAGCAAGAGTTTCAGCATGGTTTTATTACCATTCCCGGTGGACATCGGGTCGGCATTGCAGGGAAAGGTGTGCTACGGGACGGCGCTTTGCAAACTATGCGGGATATTTCTGGGCTGAATATCCGCATTGCCAGACCCCTTGCAGGCATTAGCAATGGGCTGATGCCTTATCTCTTACGGAATGGGCAGCCCCAAAGCGTACTGATTATTGGTCCGCCCGGATGTGGTAAGACGACTCTTTTAAGAGATGTGGCAAAAAATTTTAGCGAGGGGTGGCAGGGACGTTCTTTTCAGGTGGGTATCATTGATGAGCGGTCAGAAATTGCCTGTTCCCATCAGGGAATTCCTCAATTGGAGGTTGGTCCTTGTACAGATATTTTAGACGGTGTGCCAAAGTCCATGGGGTTGGAGTTGTTTTTGCGGGTCATGGGACATGATGTGGTGGTGACGGATGAAATCAGCAGCGAAGGGGACTGTCGGGCTGTTCATGATTTGTGCGGTTGTGGGGTGGCGGTTGTTGCCTCTGCTCACGGCGGCAGCCTGCAAGGGGTGTTGGCGAGAAAACCTTTGGGAGATTTTTTGCAGACCCAACCCTTTGATTGCTATGTTGTACTGAGTAAAAGAGGTGGAGTAGGGTATATAGCAGGTATTTATAATAGAGATTTTCAACCCATAAAGGAGCGGGGCTTATGTGGTTAAAATGGTTGGGCTGCATGATGATTTTGGCAACTTGCGTCATGTTGGGCAGGCAAAAGGGGCGAATCTTAGGACGGCGGGAAGAAGAGTTACAGGATTTTTTACAGTTTTGCCACAGCATGGAAACGGAGATTAGCTACGGACAAACGCCGCTAGCACAAATCTTCTCTCAATGGGGCAGTCGTTTATCTACGCCGGTGGGTGAAATTGTTGCGGAAACGGGCAGACGTTTATCGGAACAATCGGGTGCGACCTTGCCGGTGATTTGGCAGGGGGTATTGGCAGCGTTTATGCCTCGGCTGGCGTTGCAACAAGAAGACTTGGTCGTGGTGAAGACCATCGGTAATGAGTTGGGGCTAACTTATAGCGGGGAACAGCTGAAAAAATTGCAGCTAATCGAGGTGCGATTGCAGGAGCAAATCCGCGTTTCCCATGAGGAACGATTGAAAATGGAAAAGGTTTGGCAGGCGCTGGGTTGGTGCGGCGGTATGATGTTGGTGTTGATATTGATGTAGATATTGATATAGATGTAGACGGGGATATAAAGGAGTGTGGAACGATGATAGACGGCGAAATCATTTTCTTTTTAACAGGGCTTGCCATTGCAGTGACCATATTGCATACCTTCTTAAAACAAGCGGGACGGGACGAATATGCCTATCTGACGTTAATTGTGGGGCTTACCATTGCCCTTTTGAAAGTGATTCCCATTGTGCAGCAGCTTTTTACCCAGGTACAGTCTGTGTTTAAGCTGTATTAGCCGGACCCGGTGAGGTGAAAGTATGGAACAAGTAATGAGCGTCATTATCCTGGCCTTTATTGGGATGATAGCAGGGATTTTTATCAACGAAAGCAAACTGCCTGTGTTAGGACTGATGGTGGTATTGGCTTGCGGCTCTCTGATTTTTTTAAAAGTATTGCCCCAATTGGCAGAGGTGTTGCGGGTTTTTACTCGGCTGGCGGAGTATGCCTCTCTGAACCAAGCTTATCTTTTTACCATCTTTAAGGTGCTTGGTATTGCTTATATCAGTGAATTTGCTGCTCAAATCTGTCGGGACGGGGGGCAAAACGCTTTAGCCATGAAAATAGAAATGGCAGCGAAAATCGGCGTCATGGCTCTTTCTATACCTATTATGATGTCGGTGCTGGAATCTATCCTGCAAATTTTGCATTAGCAGAAGAACAAGAAGGGAGGAGTGGCGGTGGAAACGTTTTTTTGTAGGCGAGGAAAACAGTTTTATTGGTTGGCGGGGCTGCTATTTGCAGCAAGTTTTCTTCTTTGCTGCTCTTTGCCTTGTTATGGTGCAACGATGGAAATGGAAGAGGTTGTTGATTTAAGCGGTTTAGAAGAATTTATCGGCAGCATGGACCATGTCTTTGGCGAGGAGCTGGAGGAATTTCATTTGGATCTCCTTTGGCAGCAAATCAAAGAAGGCGATTTTCATCTGGATTTTCGGGAGATTGGTAAGGGGTTGCTGGCAATACTATTCCAAGAAGTAAATAAAAATCGTGTCTTATTTGCTCAGCTCATTGTAGTTGCAATGGCCGCCTTATTCTTAGAAATGCTCTCCTCTAATTTTTTACGGGGCGGCGTTGCCACGCTGACCCATGGCATTGTCTACCTGGCGTTGATTGCTATCACTCTTTCTTCCTTCCGCTCGGCAAGCGATACGGCGCTTACGGCGGTAACGGGAATGAGCGATTTGTTTTACGCTATCATGCCACTCTTAATGACGATTTTAGCAGGGATTGGCGGAGTGACAACAGTTTCTATTGTTCATCCCTTGGTGCTGGCAGGGCTTTCTATGGCGATGGTGGTTATTCGTCATTTTGTCTTTCCGTTAATTTATTTTGCCACTGTATTAAAAATTGTCAGCTATATTTCTCCTCGCTTTCATTTGGAAAAGCTCTCCGCCTTAGGTAAGGATATTGCTTTGGGATTACTGGGTATTACCATGGCGTTATTTATCGGTCTTCTGGGACTGGCGGGCGTCGGCGCTTCCAGTATCGACGGCTTGAGGATGAAGGCGGCAAAAATGGCAACAGGGACCTTTATCCCTGTCATCGGGCGCTCTCTTGCTGACGCATTGGATGGTATTTTAGGCACATCGTTGCTTCTCAAGAACGGTATTGGTTTCATTGGCGTCATTGCCATTTTCCTCTTGTGTGCCTTACCTGCGGTGAAGGTTCTGGTTATGGCGATGGTTTATCGGCTTATTGGTGCATTGTTGCAGCCCTTAGGTGATGAGAAGCTGGCAACGGCAGTCAGCGGCATTGGCAATTCTCTTTTGCTGGTTTTTGCGGTGTTGGTGGCAACGGGAATTTTATTTTTCTTCACCATTTCCTTGCTTGTGGCTATGGGGAATATCACGATGATGATGCGATAATGCGATGAGCATATAGAGGAGGGGGCGTTTTGGATTTTATTACGGATTTAATGAGACAGATTTCTGTCATTGCCGTGCTGGCAGCATTTTTGGAGCTATTGTTGCCCAATGGCGAGATGCAGAAATTTATTCGGTTTTTTATGGGATTATTGATTCTGGTCGTCTTTCTTAATCCTTTGATTAAGGGACAGCTTTTTGATGTGGAAATTGCTTCGGCAGAAATGGCAGACGTGATGGACGCGCCCGGAGCGCAGCTATCCACAGAGGAGATTCTCAAAGCGGGAGAAGAAATGGATACAAATCTTTTGGGAAAGGCAAAGGCGGAACTGGAAGAGGATATTTCACTGCAAATCCTCGCTTTGGTTCGTTTAGCGCCGGGGGTAGAGCGTGCAGCAGTAAAGCTCCTCTTTGCCGAAGACGGTAGTGGTAATATTGCGGAGGTGCGGCTAACCCTTATGGTTGCGCCCGGAACAGATACAATTCGGGTAGAAGAGGAAATCAATGATTTGTTGGAGGCGTTTTATCATATTCCCCAAGAAAAAATAACATATGTCATGAAGGAGGCAGCGGCAAATGACGGAAACGAATTATGAAACAAATTATGAAATGAATGCTGAAATGGGTGATGAAAAAGATACAAAACAACAGGCATATCCCAAAGAAACAAAACATAAAGTAAAAAAGAATCATGCTTTTCTTGCCGATTATAAAACAAAACCCTGGTTTAAACCGGGAATTCTTCTGGTCGCGGGTATTTTTCTTATGAGTCTCTCCAGCGTATTATCGGGCGGTAATACCGACGGTGATGCGTATCATCGCGATGTGGCGCAAGAAAGTGTTGACGCGCAAAATCTGCCCTCTTATATGCAGATAGAACAACAGTTAGAGGCCAAGCTGGAACGGACCATTAGTGGGGTGGCAGGCGTGGACCATGTTTTGGTCAGTGTAACCTTAGACAGCAGCATGGCAAAAGATTATGCCATAGATGTGTCCACTGTCTCTAAAACGCAACAGGAACAAGATGCCGGCGGAGTGCAAAGAATCATAGCGGAACAAACAGATAATCAACAATTAGTCTTAGAAAAAGGAGGTGCAACGCCCATTATCATCAAAGAGTCCATGCCGCAGGTGCGGGGCGTGGCGGTGGTAGCCACCGGTGTGGATAACGCTGCTACCAGAGAAGAAGTGTTTCATATCGTCCAGGGATTATTAGATGTTCCTGCTCATAAAATCATTATCACCAATGGAAAAGGAAAGGAGTAACAAGATGAAAAAGTTAGATGTAAAAGGTTGTTTGAGAAGAAGAAAATTGTGGGGGATTTTAGCCGTTATTTGCTGCGTTGTGTTGTGCTTTACCTTTTTTGGTAATCACGAAGAGGATACTACTCTACCGCCCTCTGATTCTCAGGGGAATGTAACCCCCAGTCAACCCAATGGTTCTGATAGCAGCAATTGGCAGCCCAGCAAAGAAGATATTGACAGCAAAGGATATTATGCCGCATACCGTCTGGAACGAGAAAAAGTGCGAGCCAATCAAATTGAATTGTTAAACGGCATTGTGAATAACGCCAACAGCACGGCGGAAGAAAAGAAAAACGCCCAAAATAAAATCATGATAATTACCGATAACATGGGGCAAGAATTACAAATAGAACAGTTGTTGCAGGCAAAAGGCTTTAACGAAGCAGCCGTATTCATTCAAGATGAAAAAATCTGCATTGTATTGGAAGACAATATGCTCTCGACCGACGCTGCAGCCCAAGTAGTGGACATCGTGAAAAGTATTACCGGCAAAGGAATGGAAAGCGTGGTTATCGTGCCGAAAAATGCTTAAGCTGGCAGGAAAAAACCATTTTATGTAAAATATTATAAGAATAAACAAAGAAATATATTTCTTGTCTTTATGATAATGAAGAATTGTGATATACTAAATATCATAAGATGATGATTGCGGCATGATAAAGATAAGAGCAAATAAAAGGAGGCTAATCCTATGACAGAAAACAATGAAGTATTTGAAGTGGAAATGGACGAAGATATGGCGGCAAACGCAAGTCCTGGCGTGGTGAAAATCGCCAATGATGTTGTGGCTACCATTGCAGGTATGGCCGCCAGCGAAGTACCGGGCGTTGCCGGCATGAGCGGTGGTTTAGTGGGCGGTATTGCCGAAAAGTTAGGCAGAAAAAATCTGGGCAAAGGCATTAAAGTAGAGGTAAAAGAATCCAGCGCTACCATAGAAATCTACATCATTGTGGAATATGGTGTGAAGATTCAGGAAGTAGCCAAAAACATTCAAGAAAGCGTTACCAGCGCCATTGAAAATATGACCGGTTTGGTAACCGACGCGGTAAATGTTTTCATCCAAGGGGTTTCTTTCCCTCAGCCACAAAAGGAAGAAGCGCCGGCTGTTGCTGAATAGTCTTTTTTCTGCCCCGGAAAAGTTATTCTTTGCCGGGGCAGGTTTTTACATACCAATCGCCCGACGGACGCAAGAGGAGGAATGAATTGTGCGTTTCATAGATAAACTACTATTCTTATTACTGGCACTATGTTTTACTGCATTAGGGATTCTCATGATATACAGCGTTTTGAATGCGCAGATGATTTTAAACCTCGTCGAAGATATGTTGCAGCACCATCAATGGTTGGTGGTTATTGCAGGCGCCGTTATCGCCTTCATCGGTATTTTCTTAGTGCTGAATATGCTCTTTACCAAAAAAGAAAAAATTGCCAAAGTATCCGGTAACGATATTGGTCAGGTAACCATGAGTATGGAAGCAATCCAAAGCATGATAAACCGTACTGTATCTAATATTAGCGGCATTAAGGAAGTTAGTCCCAAGCTGAAAATCGTTGGAGATAAGGTGGCAATCTGTTTACATATCACAGTGCAGTCTGATATGATTGTACCGGAATTGGGCGCTGCCATTCAAAAAGCGGTCAAAGAGGATTTAGAAACGATGGCGGGCATTGCCATTGCTGAGATTAAAGTCTTGGTTTCTTCGGTGGACGGCGCAAGCGGCGACAATGCCAAGAAAAACCGTCTTCCCGGCTTCAAAAAAGCGGATAAAAAAGAAGATGTAGCAACACCGATAGCGGCAGAGGATGCGGTAGACGTTGCGGTAAAAGAAACGACAGTCGTTGAGGTCGTGGCAGAAGAGGCGCAAGCCGTGGCAGACGACAAGAAAGCAGAACCCCAGGCATAAGCATGATGATTGTTGGAAAATAAAAGAAAAGAGGCTGATAACATGGCAAGTATCAAGGCATTCTTTGCCAGAATGTGGGAGGAACGGCGAGGCGCCAGCATCGGAGTGATTCTTGGCGTATCCTTGGCTGCCGTTATCTTGCTCTTTGGTTTTTGGCAATCTGTATTTCTCATTCTTTTTGGCTGCATTGGTTTTGCCATTGGCGCCAGAATCGACAGCAAAGAGAATTTCCAAAAAATGATGAACCGTATTTTCGGCGATGGAGAAACGATGAATTAACGACGCCTGCTGGGAATGGTCGCAGTATATGGTGAAATTAGGGAGGATTTTATTTTGAGTAGAAGCGCAGCCAGAAAAACGGCTTTGCAAATGATTTTCCAAATGGACGTAGGGAAAAACGAATGGGAAATGGCTTTGCATACGTTAGAAGAAAAGAATCTAGAGGAAAGCGACGCTGCCTTTGCGCTCCATTTGGCGGAAGGGGTATTGGCGCGTCAAGGGGTAATCGACCCGCTGCTGCAAAAGGAATCCACTCAATGGTCCTTAGACCGCATGGCAAACGTAGATAAAAGCATTTTGCGTTTGGCTGTTTACGAGCTGATGGCTTATCCTGACACTGCCAAAAATATTGTTATCAATGAAGCCATTGAGTTGGCGAAAATATTTAGCACGCCAGAGTCGGGTGCTTTCGTCAACGGAGTGTTGGACAAGATTGCCAAGGGATTAAGCGAGGAAAAAGCAGAATGATTTTGGGCATTGACACCAGTTGTTATACTACATCGGTATCATTGGTTTCCGCTGAGGGAGCGCTTATCAGCCAGCAGCGGCAAATCTTACCGGTACAAAAAGGAAATCGAGGGTTGTCCCAATCAGAGGCGCTGTTTTATCACATAAAACAGTTGCCTTCTTTGTATGGAGCATTGCTGCATGAGGTGGCAGAAAAGGGCGTTATGCCTTCTCAAATCAAGTTGGTTTGTGTTTCTGACCGTCCTCGTCCGCAAGAAGACTCCTATATGCCGGTCTTCTTAGGAGGGCGCAGCTTTGCGCAAGTGATTGCAAGTACGCTGAACGTGCCGCTCTATCTGACCACTCACCAGGAGGGGCATATCTTGGCGGGGGTGTGGTCCTCAGAGGTTAAGAGAACAGAGCCTTTTTTAGCGGTGCATCTATCAGGAGGAACGACAGAAATCCTTTTTGTACGGTGGACAGAGGAAGGACTCGCTATCGAAAAAGTCGGCGGCAGCCTAGATATCGCCGCCGGGCAAATGGTAGACCGAGTGGGCGTAGCCTTAGGTATGGGGTTTCCTGCCGGAAAAGAACTGGACGCTTTCACTTATGGGGCGCAAGAGTCGGTAGGTCTCGTGCAAAATTTCTCTTATGCAAAGGGTTATTTTTCTTTATCAGGACCGGAGAGTGACTTGCAGCGAAAAATTGCCCAAGGGGTATCACCTATCATTGTGGGGAAAACGGTATGGACTACTATTAGCCGCGCTTTGGCGAAGAGTCTTGCCGACCTGGGAGAGATTTATGGGGTAAGTCAAACTCTTCTGGTGGGCGGCGTGGCTGGCAGCCGTAATTTACGGGACTTATTGCCGCCTTTATTATCGGAGCAGAAGTTATTCTTTTGCGATTCTCATTACAGTGGGGATAACAGCGTCGGCGTGGCGCTGGCTGGAAAATATTTTAGCCTGGACAAAATGTCGAATTCTTGATACCATTAATGAAATATAGGAAAACAAATATTGGATTTTGTCTCATGGAACAAAATCCATTTTGCTATATGCGGTTTTGCCATGATGTAAGGAGGAAATAACTATGGTATGCCAATGTGAAAAAGGAAAATGTGCGGAAAAAGGAGCAGGCATTGATTTGTCTCCTGTTGCCGCAATTATCGCTCAATATGGTCGGATTCCTGGTAGTTTAATCACTATGCTGCAAAAGACCCAGGATGCATATGGTTATCTGCCGTCAGCAGCCCTTAGTCTTATCTCTTCAGAGACAGGTATTCGCCTGGCAAAAATCATGGGGGTTGCCTCTTTCTATACCCAGTTCCGCTTACAGCCGGTAGGCAAATACCTGATTATGCTTTGCCAAGGGACAGCATGTCACGTTAATGGCTCCAAGGAAATCGAAGCTGCTATCGAAGAGGAATTGCAAATCCATGACGGAGAAACGACAGCTGATAATCTCTTTACCCTGAATAATGTGGCGTGCTTGGGTTGCTGCAGCTTAGCGCCGGTGATGATGATTAACGGCGAAACTTATGGTAGACTGACCGGGGCGAAAGCCAAGGCAATCTTACGAGAAATTCGCAAAAAAGAGCAGGCAGAGGAGGTAAAGTAAATGGAAATCAGAGTAGGCATGGGCAGCTGCGGTATGGCGGCAGGCGCAAAGAAAACCTGGAACACTTTATCCGCACTCTGTGAAAAAGAAAAAAACGTTGAGCTATTGCAGGTTGGCTGCAACGGTATGTGCTTTGCTGAGCCTTTGGTGGAAATCATCGACGATGGGGGAACATCTTATCTCTATGGCAGAGTAGATGAAACGGCTGCGGCAGAAATCTTTACACAGCATATTACTGGTGGCGTGGCAGTAGAGAAATATTTGGTTTCCGATGAAGAACTGGCATTCCTCAACAAACAAACCCGCATCGCTCTAAGAAATTGCGGCATCATCGACCCAGAAAATATTGAACACTATATTGCCCGCGGCGGTTATGCGGGCTTAAAAAAAGCGTTATCTTTTGCTGATAAATCTGAAATCATTGAGACTGTAAAGACGGCAGGTCTCAGAGGTAGAGGCGGTGCGGGCTTTCCCACTTGGTTCAAATGGCAGGCGGCAAAAAACAGTCGCGGTGATGTGAAATACATCGTTTGCAATGCAGATGAAGGAGACCCGGGCGCGTTCATGGACAGAAGCCTTTTGGAAGGAGACCCGCATACGGTTATTGAAGGGATGATTATTGCAGGGGTTGCCATTGGAGCGAAAGAAGGCGTCTTCTATGTGCGGGCGGAATACCCTGTGGCTATCAAGCGGCTGGAAATCGCTATCAAGCAGGCGGAAGAAGCGGGCTTTTTAGGAGAACATATTTTAGGAACGGATTTTTCCTTCTCTCTGCGTATCAAAGCAGGAGCAGGGGCTTTCGTCTGTGGGGAAGAAACGGCGCTCCTTGCTTCTTTGGAAGGGGAGCGAGGCATGCCTCGCCTGAAACCGCCTTTTCCTGCGGAACGGGGCTATTGGCAAAAACCTTCTAACATCAATAATGTGGAGACTTATGCTAATGTGCCCTGGATTCTGGCTAACGGGGGCAAAGCCTATGCCGCTATGGGTACAGAAAAAAGCAAAGGGACAAAAGTATTTGCCCTGGCAGGGAAAATCAAACGGGGCGGCTTAGTGGAAGTGCCTATGGGCATCACCCTGCGGCAAGTGGTCTTTGACATTGGCGGCGGCATCCAGGGGGATAAAGCCATTAAGGGTGTGCAGATGGGCGGTCCTTCCGGTGGCTGTATTCCGGAAAGTTTATTGGATACACCAATTGATTATGATTCTATTATGCAGACCGGAGCCATTATGGGTTCTGGCGGTATGATTGTCATGGACGAAACCACTTGCATGGTCAATATGGCTCAATTCTTTATGGACTTTACCCAGAAGGAATCTTGCGGTAAATGTACCCACTGCCGTATTGGCACTACCCGAATGTTGGAAATCTTAAACCGCATTGTAACAGGGAAGGGAAAAGAAGGAGATATCGAACTTCTAGAGGAATTGGCGGTGACTATTAAAGACGGGGCGTTGTGCGGTCTGGGCAACTCTGCGCCAAACCCTGTGCTTAGCACCATTCGCTATTTTCGTGACGAATACGAAGCTCATATCCAAGAAAAAACTTGCCCTGCCAAACAGTGTAAAGATTTGCTTACTTATGAAATCAAACAAGATAAATGTACCGGCTGTACGCTTTGCGCTTTGAAATGTCCGGTGAAAGCCATTACAGGAGCAAAGAAACAGTCCCATATCATCAATCATGATATTTGCACCAAATGTGGCAATTGCTTTACCGTATGCCGCTTTGGTGCAGTGGAAGTCAGGTAGAAAGGAGCGTGTAACCAAATGTTGAAAATCAATATGAACGGCAGAGAACTAACTGCCCATGAAGGGGATACCATTTTATCCGTTGCCCTCGCTAATGGCATTGACATTCCTAATCTGTGTCAGGACGGACGAGTGGAAACCTACGGCGCCTGCGGTCTCTGCCTGGTAGAAGTAAACGGCGGCGGCAAATTGCTTCGCGCTTGCGCCACCAAAGTGGCAGACGGCATGATGATTTCTACTGAGACGGAGCGGGTCGTTGCTGCCAGAAAAATGGCTTTGGAAATGCTCCTTTCCGACCATGAGGGGGATTGCCGTCCTCCTTGCAGACAGGCTTGTCCCGGGGAAACAGATTGTCAAGGCTATGTAGGCTTAATCGCTAACGGGTATTACCAGGAAGCCTTGGAATTAATCAAAGAGGACTTGCCACTGCCTGCCTCTATCGGCAGAGTTTGTCCTCACCCATGCGAGTCTGCTTGTCGTCGCAAGCTGGTGGAAGAACCAATTGCTATCGCTTGGCTCAAGCAATTTGCAGCGGATATGGATTTAGAGCGGCAGCACCCTTTCATCCCTGACGTGGCGGAGTCTAGTGGCAAACGGGTTGCTCTTATCGGAGCCGGACCTGCCAGTCTTACGGCAGCTTATTTTCTAGCCAAGACCGGGCATACGACTCATATCTATGAAATGATGCCCCAAGCAGGCGGTATGCTTCGTTATGGCATTCCCCAGTACCGTTTGCCCAAAGATGTGTTGGACGCGGAAATTGCCATTATCCAGGCGATGGGTGTAGAAATTTTCTGCAATATGAAAATCGGTCGTGACCTGTCCTTTGACTATTTGCGGGATACATACGACGCGGTCTTTGTGGGTATCGGCGCATGGAAGAGCAGCGCTTTGGGCTGCGACGGACAGGATTTGACAGGGGTTATCGGGGGTATTGATTTCCTCCAAGACGTGGCAATGGAACGCCCTGTTTCCATCGGCAAACGGGTAGCCGTCGTGGGCGGCGGTAACACTGCTATGGACGCTTGCCGCACGGCGGTGCGTATGGGTGCGGAAGAAGTTTACCTTATCTATCGCCGTACCAAAAGCGAAATGCCTGCCGAACCTATTGAAATTCAAGAAGCAGAAGAAGAAGGCGTTATCTTTAAACTCTTGGTATCTCCTATGGAAGTATTAGGGGAAAATGGCAGGGTAACAGGGATTCGTCTGCAAAAAATGGAGCTGGGCGAACCAGATGCCAGCGGCAGACGGAGTCCGGTAGCTATTCCTGGAGCAGAAGAAATCTTAGCGGTGGATACGATTATTGCCGCTATCGGGCAAAAAGTAGCGCCAGAAGGCTTAGATGGCTTAGAATTAACAGCAAAAAATACCATTGTTGCAGATACAGATAATTTTACCACCGGTCTTCCCGGTGTATTTGCGGGAGGAGACGGCGTTAACCGCGGTCCAGATATCGCTATTGCCGCCATCGGTCATGGGAAAAAGGCGGCAAGAAGTATCAACGCTTATCTTGCTGGAGAATCTCTTGTTTTTCGCAAGCCGTTCTTAGTAGAACGGAAGAACGTAACGGCGGAAACCTTGGCTCATGTGGAAAAACAGCCGCGAGTTCCCATGCCCCATGTAGCGGCAGAAGATAGAAAACATAACTTCCGAGAAATCAACGAAGGCTTTACGGAAGCGGAAGCGGTGGCGGAAGCAAATCGCTGCCTCAGCTGCGGTTGTAATGCAGTCTTCGACTGTAAGCTGTTAGAATATGCCAACCGTTATCAGGTTCAACCGGAAAAACTTGCTGGGGGAGAAGTTCATCATCGGCGGGAGCAGGATAACCACCCCTTCATCGAACGGAACATTGACAAATGCGTTCTTTGCGGGCTCTGTGTGCGGGTCTGCGAAGAAGCGATGGGTGTGAACGCCATCGGCTTATTGAATCGCGGCTTTGAAACCAGCGTACAGCCCAGCTTTGAACGGAAACTGGCAGATACGGAATGTATCTCTTGCGGACAATGCGCCGCGCTCTGTCCGACGGGCGCTCTCACCGTGCGGCAGCCGGGGGAAAAATCTGTGCCGCTGGATACGGAACGGATTGTGGAAAGCGTTTGTGGCTATTGCAGTGTAGGCTGCAAAGTCCAATATCATATGAAAGGCGATACTATCGTCAAAGTAACGCCGGTAAAAGACAATTTCCTTTGCGTCAAAGGGCGCTTTGGCTTAAATTGGCAGCCGTCTGTGGAGCGAATTACCGAGCCGCTGTTGGTGGTAGACGGTGAATTGCAGGAAACCTATTACGACGACGCTTTCCTGGCTATGACCAGAGAATTACGGGCAATGCAAAGCGCCTACGGCAAAGACAGCGTTGCTATGTCCCTCTCCGGCAAGCTAACTGATGAGGAAATTTTCTTGGCGAAAAAAATCGCCCGGCAGCTGGGTATAGAAAATCAGGTTTATTCCAGTCAGGCAGGCTGCCATGGCGTTAGTGATATTGTCGGCGACCCTATGCCGAAGACGACTTTTGCCGAGCTGGAAACGACGGACTTGATTATTGCTTGCGGTCTGGACTTGTTGCAAGAACCTGCTACATTAGTTCCTCGTATCCGTAAGGCTATGGCGCGGGGGACAAAGCTCATATTGGTGGACGAAAGAAATACCCTAGCGGATCAATGGGCGACGGCAAAATATGCGCCCGGAGACACTGTCTCTTTCTGGTATCAGGTAGCAAAAGCCTTACTGGGCACAGACGGACTGACGCTCTCGGAAACAGCAAAAGCAGACCTTGAGGGGAAACTTGCCGAGGTGGTAGTAGGAGCGGAAGCGGAAGCATTCGCCGCGCAGTATCTTGCTGCGAAAAACAGTATTTTCCTCTTAGGGGGTGCCAAGGTAAGCGCGGAGGCGGCGAAGCTCATTGCAGCCGTTGCCGCTATGTCAGGACATCTTGGCAAGCCGAGAAACGGTATTATTCACTTGAAACCAAGCCCTAATGCTTATGGTATTTTGGCTGTAAGCGGTATCAAGGAACGAGGGGAATTGCTACAAAATATTGCAGAGGGTAAGGTAAAAGCCTTGTTCACCATTGGTGATTTTTACAGTGGGGAAGAATTAAAGGGAGTCCAATACCTAGCTGTCATGGACCACTATCTCTCGCCTATGGCAAGAAAGGCGCAGACAATATTACCCCTTGCGCTGCCACGGGAAAATATAGGGGTATATACCAGCGCCGAAGGCAGAAAACAAGTATTGAGACCTGCCCTATCTCTTAGTCAGGAAATTCCTAATTGGGAAATCCTTGCCTCTTTGGCGCAAAGATTGGGCGATAACAGCCAGTATGAAACCTTTATTCAGCTGCAAAAAGACGTTCGGGTGACGCAGCCGGAAAAAGGCGGCTGTCATAAATGCGCCGTTTGCAGCGAAGTATCCGCAACGCTCTTTGCTGTGAATGAAGAGATGCTAACCAAGGCTGTGGCAGCCTTTACAGACAATCGCCTTCCTATGTGGAAAAAGCCCCAAGCCTTTGACTTTACCGCCGGGAGCTTTATGGTCTATCTGAAAGAACAAGGAATTGCCAAATAAAAGAAATTTGAGTATCAATAAAAGCCGTAAAATCTAGAGATTTTACGGCTTTTTTACGAGGTGTTTTTGTTTCTTGTAAGTAACTACTTTACAAATAGGAAATAGAAATATATTATAATAGGAAAAGAAAAAATAAAACAATAAACGTGCGCAGGGAAAAAATGGTTAAAAGATTTTATCGTATTTTTTTTGTATTATTTATAGCGGGGTGTTTTGTCGGCTGTGAAAACGCGACGCCTCAAGAGGAATATTTTGAAACGACGGGATTTGTCATGGATACTGTGCTGATTCAGCGGCTTTACGGTGAGAACCGTGTGACTGCAACCCAAGCTGCCGAAGTCCGTCTTCATCAGCTGGAGGGGCAATTGTCCCTCTATCGGGAAGATTCTGTTGTTGCCAGTATTAATGAGCAGGCGGGAATTGCTCCGGTCTCAGTAGAAGACGAAGGTATTTTTGCTATGCTGAAGCAGGCAAAAACCTATTCTGCCTATGCGCCGGAAGTGTTTAATGTAACGGCAGGTCCTCTTATCTCCCTCTGGCAAATTGGCAAAGAGGGGTTTGGCGTACCGGAAGAAGATAATATTCTCCTGGCAAAAAACTTAATCAATATTGATGATTTTATTTTAGACGAAACCAGTAAAACTGCTTATTTACAAAAGGAAGGTGAAAGTCTGGATTTAGGCGGCATTGCCAAGGGGATGGCTTGTGAGGAGATGAAAAAAATCTATAAGGAGAACGGTATTGTTCATGGTATTGTTTTCTTAGGCGGTAACTTAGTGCTGTTGGACGGCAAGCCTGACGGTAGTGATTTTGAAGCGGGGATTCGTAATCCTTTCGGCAGCTCCAGTCAATACTTCGCTATTTACAGCGGACGGAATGTGACGATTTCTACCTCCGGCGGTTATGAGCGATATAGCGCCCAAGAGGGGAAAGATTATAGTCATGTGCTGGATTTGCGTACAGGATACCCGGTAGAAAACGAGTTAGTTGGAGTAACGGTGATTGCTGCCGACGGCACTTTAGGCGACTATCTTTCCACCTATATTTATATACAGGGTTTAGAAGAGGGAAAACGGTTGCTTTCCGATAGGCGGTTTGGTCTGGTTTTGGCAGACCAAGAAAAAAATGTTTATATTTCTCCTCATTTTCAAGATAAAGTACGAATCACAGATAAAAACTTTTCTCTTGCCAATCCGTCTTCGCAAAACGATTTGTTGCAGGAGGCAGATGAGGAGGGCGAAGACCATTGAATGAAACCTGGGAAACCTCGGAGAATAAAAGAAAATTTGCCGGGAAAAAGGAAATCGGTTTTCTTCTGGTTGCAGCAGGGATTCTTTGCCTAATAATTTTTTTCTTTCCAAGGGAAAAGACAGGTGATATAATAGCAACAGTATATCATCAATCGACTGAATATACGAAAATCAATCTGACCCAGGCGCGGGATGGGACTGTCATCAAAATCCAGGGAGATTTGCCTGTAACATTAAAGGTGAAAAATCATCGCGTTCGGTTTGTTGATTCCCAGTGTCCTGATAAGACATGTGAGCATTACGGCTATATCGGCGCTTCGGGCGAACAGGCGATTTGCCTGCCGGCAAAAGTGGGCGTCATCATTCACAGCTCTTCCGAGTAAAAGATTTTGGTAAAGAATTTCGGGACAGAGGATTTCTGATTAGAGGTACGCTTATGGCGAAAATGGGACAACAATATACGGCGGAGCGGGTTTCCTTGTTAGGCGTGCTGTTAGGGGTAGCCTTGGTGCTTTCCTTCTTAGAAAACACCGTCATTGCCACGTCCTTTTTGCCGCCGGGCGTGAAGTTTGGTCTTGCCAATGTGATTGTCATGTATTGTCTGTTTTTCATGGGCATTCGAGAAGCGGTGATTATGGGCGTTTTGAAATCCCTGTTTGTCTTCCTCTTACGGGGCGCGGTGGGCGGTATGTTGAGTCTGACCGGCAGTTTGTTGTCCATTGGTATCATGAGTTTATTGCTGCTCTTGTCGGTGCGGCGGGCGTCCTATTTGGTTATCAGCATTTGCGGCGCAGTTGCCCACAATTTGGGGCAGATGGTGATGGTAGTTTTCATTATGGGCAATTACGCCTATTTTTACTATTTCCCGGTGTTGCTTCTTTCCGGCATTATTATGGGAACAATGACGGCGCTGATTATGCGAGGCGCCATGCCGGTGTTTCAATACATTTACAAAAAAACGAAAACAAGTTAAGAGGATAGAACATAGATATTTTGAGAGTGGAGGGTGAAACTATGTTTGGCAGCAAGCCCAGCGTATTGGGAGGCGTTCATGTAAAACACAATAAATATACGGAAAATTGTGAAAGCAAGAGAATTACGCTTCCGGAAACAGTGACTATTTTGATGTCACAGCATATCGGTGCGTCTTGTGTTCCTACGGTAAAAGTAGGCGATGAAGTAACCAAAGGACAGGTCATTGGCGATACAGAATCCTTTGTTGCAGCGCCCATTCATGCCAGTGTTTCCGGGAAGGTGACAAAAGTAGATAGTGTGCTTACTTCCAGTGGCGCCATGGTGCCGGCTGTGATGATTGCCAGTGACGGTGAGGACCGGGTATCTCCCGACCTTACGCCGCCTGTGGTAACAGATAGAGAATCTTTCCTGGCTGCCGTTCGAGCCTCGGGGTTGGTGGG
Organism: uncultured Peptococcaceae bacterium; assembly: GCA_949739465.1. Lineage (GTDB taxonomy): Bacteria > Bacillota > Dehalobacteriia > UBA4068 > JAAVYR01 > JAAVYR01. The sequence goes on from CATIYQ010000063.1 coordinate 16,861, forward strand.
GTTAGGCGGGGCAGGTTTCCCTACCCATGTGAAGTTAAACCCGCAGCCTGCCATTGATACGTTAGTGATTAACGGCGCAGAATGCGAACCGTACATCACCAGCGACTATCGGGAGTGTATGGAAAACGCTGAAGATATTTTTTATGGTATTACCGCTGTACAAAAATATCTGGAAATTCCCAATGTGATTATCGGTATTGAAGGCAACAAGCCTGCCGCGATTAAAAAACTAAGCGAAATGGCAAAAGATTATCCCGGCGTTCGCGTTCTTACGCTGCCTGCTCTCTACCCCCAAGGGGCGGAAAAGGTGCTGATTTATTCCGCTACCAAACGGGTATTGCCGGAGGGGAAACTTCCTGCTGACATCGGCGTTATCGTGATGAACGTCACCAGCGTCGGTTTCCTGGCTCGATACTTGAAAACCGGTATACCTTTGGTGGAAAAGCGCATTACCGTAGATGGCGGCGCAATCAAAGAAAAAGGCAATATTATTGTGCCAATCGGTACATCCATTCAATACATTGCCGAGGCTATGGGCGGCTTTGTAGGAACGCCTGCCAAAATTCTCATGGGTGGTCCTATGATGGGCATTGCCCTTTATCAAGCAGACACGCCTTTGGTGAAAAATAACAACGCCATTCTCTTCCTTAATGAAAAAGATTTGGTGGTAAAAGAGACGACAAACTGTATCCGTTGCGGCAAATGTATCCAAGCTTGTCCCTTTAACCTAATGCCGGCGGCATTGGAAGGGGCATATCAAGCGAAAAACATTGACCGGCTGAAAGCGTTAAAAGTAAACCTCTGCATGGAATGCGGCTGTTGCTCTTATATTTGTCCTGCCAACCGTCCGTTGGTAGAGTCCAATCATCTTGGTAAGCTGCTGCTGCGGAATGCCGGGAAATAGGGAGGTAAGGAGAGAGACCATGGACAATAAATTAATTGTAACGGGAGCGCCCCATGTGAAGTCGGCAAATACGACCCAGAAAATCATGTTGTATGTGATTTTGGCATTGATGCCGTCGTTGGTAGCCGCTAACATTGTCTTCGGCTTCCGTTCTACCGTAGTGGTAGGGGTAGCGGTAGCCGCCTGTGTTGCCTTTGAATATTTATTTAAAGTGATTACCAAGCAAAAGCAATCTATCAGCGATTTAAGCGCGGTGGTGACGGGGATTCTTTTTGCTTACAACTTACCGGTGAGCGCTCCTATTTGGCTGGTGATTTTGGGCAGCTTTATTGCTATTGTTGTTGCTAAGCAACTATTTGGCGGCTTGGGAAAAAACTTTGCCAATCCTGCGCTTGTAGCAAGACTGGTGCTTTTCGTATCTTTTGCGGCAGCCATGACCCACTGGCCGGCGCCTTATTACTATAAAGAAGTAGATATGATTACTACGGCTACGCCGTTGTTATTATTGACCAAAGACCCGGCGTCTTTGCCTTCTCTCATGGATATGTTCCTGGGGGTCAGAGGGGGCTGTCTCGGTGAAACCTCTGTGCTGGCGCTCCTTATCGGCGGTGCGTTTCTCCTCTGGAAAAAAGTAATCTCTCCCATTATTCCTGTTACATATATTGCCACAGTTGCTGTTCTCTTATGGATTGCAGGAGCGAACGTGCCATATCATGTCATGGGCGGTGGTTTATTCCTGGGGGCTATCTTCATGGCAACCGACTATGTGACCACGCCTTCGACGAAAAAGGGGATGTTTATTTTTGGTTTGGGCTGTGGTATTCTCACCGTGGTCATTCGCTTATTTGGCTCTTATGTGGAAGGGGTATCTTTCTCTATCGTTCTGATGAACTTATTGACGCCGCTTATCGACCAATACACCGGAACCAAACCATTAGGGGGTGGTAAATAATGGGCTTGTTTGAAAAAATAAAACCGGTAGTGGTACTGACGGTGATTTGCCTGGTGGTAACCAGCGCCTTATCCTATACCAATGCCATTACTGCTCCTATCATTGACCAAAATGAAAAAGAAGCCAATAACCGCTCTCGTTTGGAGTTAATTCCTACGGCAGATACCTTCGTGGAAGTGCCTATGACAGAAGACGATATGCTCCAATATAACGGTTTAGATGTGTATAAAGCCCAAAACGGCGCAGGGTATACCGTCAGCGCTTATGGCAAAGGCTTCGGCGGCAAGTTAGGCGTTATGGTTGCCTTTGGTCCGGAAGGAGATATTTTGGCGACGAAAGTCATTGCTTCCGAGGAAACACCGGGGTTGGGCACTAGAATCTCAGAGCCTAGCTATTCCGACCAATTCTTAGGTAAAAAAGGCGTTATCGGTCAGGAGGAAATGGTTTTTATCTCCGGGGCAACCATTTCTTCTAAAGCCATGCTTGCTGCGGTAAACAATGCGATAGAGCTGTACAGCATTGCAAAGGAGGCGGAGTAAAATGAAAAAATCCCAAATTTTCATGAACGGCATTGTCAAAGAGAACCCTGTTCTCATGCTGATGTTAGGTACTTGCCCTGCTCTTGCCGTTACCACCTCCGCCATCAACGGCGTCGGCATGGGCATTGCAACCCTTGCCGTACTCTTAGGCTCTAACATTGTAATTTCTTTATTAAAAAATGTCATTCCCAAAGCAGTGCGGATTCCCTGCTATATCGTTGTTATTTCCGGCTTTGTGACCATTGTGGGCTTTTTGGTGAAAGCTTATGCCCAGGAGCTGGATGCAGCTTTAGGTGTGTTCCTGCCTTTAATTGTGGTAAACTGCATCATCTTAGGGCGGGCGGAAATGTTTGCCAGCAAAAACGGTGTGGTAGACTCTGCCGTTGACGCTCTCGGTATGGGGTTGGGCTTTACTCTGGCGCTCTTTGCTATGGGTTCTATTCGGGAGTTATTGGGAGCCGGTTCTATTCTCTCCTTTGCTCTTTTACCAGAATCTTTTCCCAAACTATTGATTATGACCCAACCACCCGGCGGTTTCTTCGTCTATGGCGTATTGTTGGCTGCCATTCAAGCATTGCCGGCACGGAAGGGGAAACCTTTGGAAAAGAAACATTGTGGCGCTTGCGCCGGATGTCCAGCAGCAGCGCAATGCGTGTCTGCCAAAGAAGAGTAGGAGGTTGATTGCAGATGAAAGACGTATTTTTGCTCTTAGTAAGCGCTATCTTTGTCAATAACTTCGTTCTCTCAAAATTCTTGGGGATTTGTCCCTTCCTGGGCGTTTCTAAGAAATTAGACTCGGCAGTGGGTATGGGGGCTGCGGTAACGCTGGTAATGCTTCTTGCTACCTTAGTTACTTACCCGGTATACGCCTTGCTTTTAGTGCCCAATGAATTGGAATATTTGCAGACCATTGTTTTCATTTTAGTCATTGCATCTTTTGTGCAATTATTAGAAATTATCATGCGGAAATATTTGCCGGCGCTGCACCGTACCTTAGGCGTCTATCTGCCTTTGATTACCACCAATTGCGCGGTGCTGGGTGTTACCATCTTAAATATTGACGAAGGGTATACCTTCTTCAAATCTATGGTTTATTCCTTTGGAGCGGGACTTGGTTTCCTCCTCGCCATGGTTATTTTTGCCGGGGTTCGCACCAAGCTGGAGGCGGCGGATATCCCTCAAGCCTTTAAGGGAATGCCTATCACGCTGGTAGCGGCGGCTATTGTTTCTCTGGCGTTTTTCGGCTTTGCCGGCATTGGCGCATAAGAAAAATTTTAATGACAGGAGGGTTCTTCCATGGGAACAATTTTCGTTCCGGTTTTGATTGTATCGGCATTAGGACTGATTTTCGGTATTGTCCTGGCTTTTAGTTTTATCTTCTTTGCAGTTCCCACTGATGAAAAGGTAGAAGCCTTGGTGGAAGCATTGCCCGGCGCCAACTGCGGTGCTTGTGGCTATCCTGCTTGTGAAGGATACGCCAAAGCCATCGCCCACGAGGACGCTCCTACCAACAAGTGTCCCGTAGGGGGTGCGGCAGTCGCCGCTAAGGTCAGCGAGATTATGGGAATATCTTTTGCTGGGACAGTGCGGGAATATGCAAAAGTGATGTGTCAGGGAAAATGCGGTATCGCTCCCGATAAAATGAACTATCAAGGGGTACAGACTTGCGCCGCTTGCAGTCAGCTCTATGGGGGGAAAAGCGCTTGCAGCTATGGTTGCTTGGGGCTTGCCGATTGTGTAAAGGCTTGTCCTTATGGTGCCATTAAAATCGTTGACGGCATTGCCGAGATTGACCCTGATTTATGTACTGGTTGTAAGATTTGTACGAAAATCTGCCCCAAAGGCATTATTTCTATGGTACCGGAAACAGCGGCTGTCCATGCGCTCTGTTCTAGCCACGATAAGGGGATTGTTACCAAAAAGGCGTGTTCTTTAGGCTGTATTGGTTGTAAAAAATGTGAAAAGACTTGTGAATATGGCGCAATTACGGTAGAAAATAACTGCGCGAAAGTAGATTACACGAAATGTACCAATTGTGGCGCGTGTGTGGCGCAATGTCCCACCGGTACCATTGTGAATCTGCTTGCTTATCCTGATTGTTTTGACAATAAAGAACAAGCGGAACAATGGGAAACAACAGAAGGGCTTGCCGAAGAGAAAACAACAGAATAATAGAAAAATTGTGAATTTTAGGAAATAATCTTGTTTTTTGGAAATAAACAGAATTATTTCCTTTTTTTCTCTTTTTCTGACCTTTTTTCCCGAAAGGAATTAGTTGTAAAATCAGGTAAGATTTGCTATACTAGAAAAAAATATTGCGAAGGTAACTTTGCGGTAAATTTTAAGGAGGATATTATGAACAAGAAATTTTTAAAACTCATGTCTCTTGCTTTGGTAGTAATGATGATGTCTGTAGCATTGGTTGCTTGCGGTGGCGGCGACGACAAAGGAAACGACGGTGCTCTGACTGAAGAAGAATACAAAGCAAAAGTACAAGAAATTTCTACCACTATGTCTAACATGCAAACCACTATGAACGAAAAAATGGCTACCATCGACCCAACTGATGAAAAAGCCGTTGACGCTTTGTTTGAAGAAATCAAAGCTCCTTTCGTTGAATTTGCTGCTTTAAAAGCTCCTGCTAAATACGAAGCTGCTCAAGCGAAATTCAAATCTGGTTGCGAAGCTATGATTGAATTCATTGACACTGCAAAAGCATTGTCCAAAGACCCAGCTAGCGCTGACGCTAACAAATTGCAAGAATTGTTGACTACTGCTATGACTGACATCGTTGAAGGCGCTACCTTGGCTGAACAAGCTGACGCAAAATAAGAATGACGCTGTAAAGGCGTTTGTTATGTAGCAATACATAGAAAAAGACACCAATCAACATTGGTGTCTTTTTTCTTTTTTTCAGTAGGAGAAAAAACGAATCTGTGATAGAATAGCTAGTAGAGTACAGGCAAAAGGAACAATCTCCATGGCAAAAAATTTATTTCAAGTCAAAGAAATTAATTTATACATTCAAGGACTCCTGGCTGACGACGATTTGCTGCAAAACCTTTGGATCGAGGGGGAAATCTCTAACTTCAAGCAGCACTCCTCGGGGCATTGGTATTTTACTCTTAAGGGAGATGGCGCAACGCTAAAATGTGTTGTCTTTCGCCAGTGGACCAAAGGCGTATTCTTCCTGCCGGAAGACGGCATGGAAGTGCGGGTGCGAGGGACAATCGCCGTCTATGAGCGGGACGGGCAATATATCCTCTATGGAGAAGAAATAGCGGCGGTAGGTACCAGCAATCAATACGCTCTTTTTTGCGCCTTAAAAGAACGGCTTTATGAAGAAGGACTCTTTGCAGAAGAACGAAAAAGACCGCTGCCTCTCTATCCTCAGAAAATTGCTGTGGTAACGTCTGCTGACGGGGCGGCTTGGCATGATATGCAAAAAATCTTTACCCAGAAAATACCGGCAGAGGTGATACTGTTTCCTTGCGCTGTGCAGGGCGCGGGAAGCGAAGAATCTATTGTCCGAGCCATTGAGACGGTAAATAGTCGGAAGGATATTGATGTTCTTATTGTCAGTCGCGGTGGTGGCAGCAAGGAGGACTTGGCGGTATTTAATACCGAAGGGGTTACTCGGGCGGTAGCGGGTAGTTTCATCCCCGTCATTTCTGCTGTGGGGCATGAAATCGACTATACCTTAACGGATTTAGCAGCAGATGTGCGTGTGCCTACGCCTACTGCGGCGGCAAGTATTGTGCTGTCGGATAAAGCAATAGTGCAGGAATCTCTAAGGGCGGCGAAAAATAAATTGATTGCCGTTATAGAAGATTTTCTTGGCAGTCAAAGGGCGCGATTAACGGATTTGTCTATGGCGTGTTCTTTGTCGACTGTCTTGGCGCAAAATCAGTGCCGATTGCAACAAGTGAGAAAGCAGTTGCTGCTGGGAATAGAAAAAATCCAAGAAGAAAAAAATCAACGGCTGCAACGGTGTGTGGCAGAACTTTCTTTAATCAACCCATTGGATGTATTAGCCAGAGGATATGGTATGGTTAGCGGTGAGCGTCATGGTGCGCCGCTAAAACGGGCTGCCGACGCTGTGGAAAATCAACCGTTATTTGTGGAATTTGTTGACGGCACGGTTCATTGCTGTGTAGAAAAAGTAACTTTAACCAAACGGCAGGAAGGCAAATAGGAGGATATCATGGCAAAGAAAAAAGATTTTGCAACCATTTTAAATGAGTTAGAAGCGGTCATTGCCCAAATCGAATCGGGAGAGCTTTCTTTGGAAGAATCGCTAAAAGCGTTCCAGATTGGTGTAGGACTAGTGGCGGAAGGAGAAAAGCAACTCCAGGGCGTAGGGGAAGAAGTGCAAAAAGGCGCGGAAATGATGGATTCATTATTCCCTGAGGAGGCGGCATGGAAGTAACAGCTTATTTAAAACAGACGCAACAGGAGATAGAAGTTGTGATGGAACGGCTGTTGTCTGTAAACGGACTGCCGGAACAAAAACTTTATGAAGCCATGGGATACAGTGCATTAGACGGTGGCAAGCGATTACGCCCCGCCCTCTTCTCGGCTGTATTAGATTTATTGGGTGTGAAAGAGAAAAAAGACTTTCTTCCTTTTGCTGCTGCTATTGAGATGATACACTGCTATTCTTTAATCCATGACGACCTGCCTGCCATGGACGATGACGATTACCGCCGTGGGCGGCTGACCAATCACAAGGTATATGGGGAAGCCATGGCGATTTTAGCAGGAGACGGACTTTTAACTTATGCTTTCCAAGTGATGCTGGGAGTGACAATCTCTGGCGTTAAGGCGGAGCAGGTGTTACAGGCGGCAAAGCTTATGGCAGATTGCGCCGGACCCCATGGCATGGTAGCGGGACAAGCTGTGGATATTCTCAATGAAGGGAAGCCATTGACGTTAGAAGAGCTTGCTTATATCCACCGCAAAAAAACAGGGGCTATGATACAGGGGGCTGTTCGTTCTGCGGCAATTTTAGCCGGGGCGAGTGAAGAAGCACAAGAGATGCTGGCTCTTTATGGCGCTCAAATCGGGCTTGCCTTTCAAATAGCCGACGATATTCTCGATGTGGTAGGCGACAGTGAGGAAATCGGGAAACAAGCAGGCAGCGATGATAAAAACGGTAAAGTGACTTATCCTTCTTTGTTGGGGCTGGAAGGGGCTTATGAAAAGGGAGAGGCGGCTATCGCCGCGGCTATTGCTGCTCTTGATAGGTGGGGCGCGGAAGCCGACTTGCTCCGTGCGATAGCCCGCTTTTGTCTGCAACGGAAAAAATAGGATTGGATATGGGGGAAACCTTGAATATTCTTCAAAAATTTTGTACAATAAACGATAACGGACTGCTTGTCTAAATAGGGGGTACAAAACATGGAAAAGAAGTATAACTTCAAAGCAATCGAAGAAAAATGGCAAAAGAAATGGGAACAGGACGACCTCTATCATGTCTGTGAAGATAGCGAAAAGCCAAAATATTATGTTTTGGAAATGTTCCCCTATCCTTCGGGAAATTTGCATATGGGACATGTACGGAACTACTCTATCGGTGATGTGGTAGCGCGGTTTAAGACCATGAACGGCTATAATGTGCTGCACCCCATGGGGTGGGACTCCTTTGGTCTGCCGGCGGAAAACGCCGCAATTAAAAGAGGGGTAGAGCCTGCTAAATGGACCAAAGAAAATATTGCTAACATGCGGCGGCAGCTCCATTCTATGGGGCTAAGCTATGACTGGGACAGGGAAGTTACCACTTGTCTGCCTGATTATTATAAATGGACCCAATGGCTCTTTATTCAGCTCTTTAATAAAGGGTTGGCATATAAGAAAAAAGCGGCGGTAAACTTCTGTCCTTCCTGCGCCACTGTTCTTGCTAACGAACAGGTGGTAGACGGCGGCTGCGAACGTTGCGGCACTTTAGTGGAAAAGAAAGATTTGGAGCAATGGTTCTTTAAAACCACTGACTATGCGCAACGTCTGTTAGATGACTTGGAAAAGCTGCCCGGTTGGCCGGATAAAGTAAAAACCATGCAGGAAAACTGGATTGGTCGCAGCGAAGGGATGGAAGTCATCTTCCATACGGAACAAGGGGACGAAATGCCTATCTTTACCACCCGTGTGGACACCATCTTCGGCGTGACCTATATGGTCTTAGCACCGGAACACCCCCTGGTAGAAAAACTGACTAAAGGTACGGTATACGAAAAAGACGTAGCCGCCTTTGTAAATAAAGTCAAGAATATGTCTCAAATCGACCGAACTGCTACCGATTTGGAAAAGGAAGGGTTGTTTATCGGAGCGTATGCCATTAACCCGGTCAACGGCAAGAAAGTACCTATTTGGATTACCAACTATGTATTGATGGAATATGGTACCGGGGCTGTCATGGGCGTACCTGCTCATGATAGCAGAGACTTTGATTTTGCAGCCAAATTTAATTTGCCTGTTATAGAAGTTATCACGCCGGAAAAGGGTGTGGGGCATGAGACGCTGACTGAAGTATATGAAGAGGACGGTTATCTCATCAACTCCGGCGAATTTGACTGTATGGCGAACCGCCCTGAGGGTATGGCTGCCATCATGGACTTTATTGAAGAAAAGAACATGGGCAAACGTGTTGTTAACTATCGTCTCCGCGACTGGCTCATTTCCCGTCAGCGGTACTGGGGCGCGCCGATTCCCATCGTCTATTGTCCTAAATGCGGCGCAGTGCCTGTACCCGAAGACCAACTGCCCGTTCTCTTACCAACTGATGTAGAGTTCAAATCTACGGGGGAATCGCCCCTTACCACCAGCCCTACTTTTGGGGAGACGGTATGCCCCCATTGTGGGGAAAAGGCGAAACGGGAAATGGATACCATGGATACCTTTGTTTGCTCCTCTTGGTACTATTTACGCTATTGCGACCCGCTTAATAAAGAACAGGCTTTTGATAAAAAGAAGGCGGACTACTGGATGAATGTAGACCAGTACATCGGCGGGGTGGAACACGCTATTCTTCACTTGATGTATGCTCGTTTCTTTACCAAGGTTCTCTATGATATGGGATTGGTTTCTGTGGAAGAGCCCTTTGCCAATCTCTTGACTCAAGGCATGGTACTCAAAGAGGGCAGCAAAATGTCTAAATCCAAAGGTAATGTAGTCAGCCCCGAGGCTATCATTGATAAATTTGGGGCGGATACGGCAAGACTCTTTATTCTTTTTGCAGCGCCGCCCGAACGGGATTTGGAATGGAATGATTCTGCCGTAGAAGGCTGCTACCGTTTCTTAAACAGAGTTTACCGTTTGATTAACGATGAGGCGGACAAAGACTTGATAGCAAATGCCCAAGCTCTTGATAGCACTGCTCTTACCAAAGCAGATAAAACAGTACGTCGAGCGGTTCATAGTGCCATCAAACGGGTAACGGAGGATATCTCCGACCGTTTTAACTTTAACACCGCTATCAGCGCCATTATGGAAATGGTGAATGCAATTTATGCTTATAAAAACGAAGCTGCCATTAATGGAGCCGTGCTCAAAGAAGCCAAGGAAACCTTGGTCATTCTCTTAGCGCCTTTTGCGCCCCATATGGCAGAAGAACTGTGGCAAGAATTGGGCTACATGACCAGTGTACACAAAGAATCCTGGCGGACCTTTGACCCTGACGCGCTTGTTTTGGAAGAAGTGGAAATCGCTATCCAAATCAACGGCAAGGTAAAAGACCGAATGCTGGTTGCGGCGGATTTGACTGCTGATGATTTATTGGATTTAGTGCAAGGTCATGAGAAATTCACTGAATGGACCGGTGGCAAAACGGTGGTAAAAATTGTTCCCATTCCTAAAAAATTAGTTAACATCGTAGTGAAATAAATCATCAAAAGCAGAAGGGAATGAGGTGGAGACCTGATTCCCTTTTACTTTTTCTTATATTTGATTCTTCTTCATAAGAAGATAAATGTTGAAATATGTCGGTTATCTGTAAATTTTGTCAAAATATCTAGAAATCTGTCGAAAATATGATATGATAAAAGGAGAAAGGTAATATTTTCAGGCAGGAGTTGATTGCAATGGCAAAAGAAAATAAGAACAGAAAATACCTGATTATTTTCTTTTTACTGGGTTCTATTTGTTTTGGTATTTACAAAGAATATGCTCGGGATTTATTAAACGGCAGTTTTGGTGAATCCTTTGCAATCCAAATGCCTAACGGATTTTTAGACTTGGAAACGACTGCTTTTGCCCAAGAGCCGGCAAGTATTGTCATTGAAAACAGCGCTTTGCCTGTTTATGAAGAAAAGGCAAAAGATTCGGCGGCGGGAAGCAAAACATCTGCTGATGGACTAATTAATTTAAACACGGCAACCCTTGCCGAGTTGGACAAGCTGCCAGGTATCGGACCGGCGAAAGCGCAGGCAATTATTGATTATCGGGATAAAAAGGGCGGCTTTACCAAGAAGAGCCAGATAAAAAATGTTTCCGGCATTGGGGACGCTACTTATGAGAAAATAGAAGGAATGATAACCGTTGAGTAATGTTCTTGGCGATATCTTAAAAGAAAAACTGGAAGCTCGGTTGCTTATGTGGCACATAACTGCCTTTTGTATAGGAATTATACTGGGGCAGTTTTTCCATTTCTCCAGTGGGTTTATGATGAGTTTGCTGGGGATGACATTGTTTGGGGTTATGCTCGCTTGGTATAAAAAGATACCCTATGCGTTACTGATTCTTGCTTTGATGGTCGGTTTTTGTTGGAGCGATATTAACAACAAGCAAATAGACGCCTTTCCCCGGGAGGTCGGAGACTTGGTAATCCTTACAGGGAAGGTGGTATCCACTCCCGATGAGATGACAAAGGGTTGTAAATTTTATCTCAAGGGGAATGTGGTAGCGGACAATGGAGTCGTGGGCAGAGAGACCTATCGTTTGCTGGTTTATGGCACGAGCGATAGCAATTCTTTGACATATGGCGATATGGTAAGAGTAGAAGGTAAGGTATTGGCGGGAAGTTATTTTGCTAATCCCGGCAGTTTTAATTATAGCGCCTATCTTGTCTCGCAAGAGGTGGCGGCTACGGTAGACAGCCGTTATCAGGGCGAGATTTTTCGCACAGGGCATCGTAGCGGTTGGGGTTTTATGGAGCTGGCGGAGCATACAAAGAATCGGGTTTACACTGCCATTGACCGTGTCTCTGAGGAGTCAAGCGGTTTTCTCTCGGGGATTATTTTTGGTGATAAATCAGGTCTTAGCTCGGTGGAAAAGTCTATGCTTTCGGCAGTGGGTATCTTTCATGCCTTTGCTGTATCCGGACTTCATGTGGGCTTTGTGGCGCTTTTCATGGCGGCAATAGCGGAGGCGCTGCGACTGAAGCCTTGGAGCAAGCTGGTCCTTGTCTCTGTTGGTTTGCTGTTTTACGGCGCTATGGCAAATTTTACCCCTTCGGTTACCCGAGCGGTGATTATGAGCATTATGATTTATCTTGCCTATGCTATCGGCACAGGACGGGATAGTTATACGGCGTTAGCGGTGGCGGCAGGAATTATTTTGTTCTTTTCACCTGCTGCTGTTACCACGGCAGGCTTTCAACTGTCCTTTGCCGCTACTTGGGGTATTCTTTATTTGACGCCGGTGTTTGGACAGTTGCTTCCCGGTAAGGCGGGTAAGGTGAAAAGTAGTTTAGCGGTGACCTTCGCCGCCCAATTTGCCACCATGCCTTTGATTGCCTATTATTACTCGCTGTTAACGGTAGGCGGTATGTTCTTATCTCCGCTGATTATTCCCTTTATTGGTTTGGTGGTAATTCTTGGTATTATCTCTTGTCTGTTTTCTTTCTTGGGTGTGGTCTGGGCGGCTATTCCTCTTTACGCTGCCGGACTTATTGCCGAGGGGATTTATTGGTTGTCTGCTCTTTTTGAGAAACTGCCGTTGGCTTATTTTACGGTGGCGAAACCTCCTGTCTGGCTTATGGTATTGTTTTATCTCATTCTTCTTTGCCTGCCCCTTTTCGTCAAGGGGTGGGGCGTCACATCCCGTCCTGGCATGGGGGAATTATTGGATGGCTTACTGGTCGATAAAGATGTGTCGGGAGCGGAAACCTCTTCTGTTAATGTAGTAGAAAAGGTGAAAGGCAATTGGTATGGCAGACTGGTATTGATTGTACTGGTGGTGATGCTCTTTCTCCCCAATATTTCTTGGGGACATCATCTGGAGGTAGTGTTTTTAGATGTGGGGCAGGGCAGCAGCGCGTTGATTATTACCCCTGAGAAAAAATATGTTTTGCTGGACGGTGGTGACCAGGTTTCCGGAGATGATTATTTGAGTGAACGAGTGGTATTGCCTTATCTGAAGCAGCGGGGTATTACCAAGCTGGATGCCGTGATTAACACGCACCCTCATAGTGACCATACTGCTGCGCTCAAGGGCGCTCTTGCTTATCTTGATGTAAAGATGTTCATTACTTCAGAAGTTTTTCCAGATGTGGAGGAACAGCAATTATTGCTGGCTTTAGCCGAGGAACACGATGTTCCTGTTTCTTTCGTGCAGCAGGGGCAGAAAATTACCTTAGAACCGGGTGTGGTCATGGAGGTGTTCTATCCTACGGCAGGGGAAAGCTATCCGGAAGACGACGCCAATAACGGCTCTTTGGTGCTAAAGCTTAGTTATGGAGAGGTGGATATGTTGCTAACAGGGGATAATGAAAATAAGGCTTTAGATGAAATAACTGATTTGCCTTTACAGTCGGAAATTTTATTATTACCGCACCATGGCAGCAAAGGCAGCCTTCATGAAGAATTTTATCAGCTGGTATCGCCGGAAGCGGTGATTGCTTCTGCCGGACGGGGAAATAAATTTGGTCATCCTGCAAGAGATGTGGTAAACTATTGGCAGGGCGTGGGCATTCCGCTGTATCGTACGGACAGAGACGGCGCGGTTACCGTGAAAACCAATGGCAGGACTTATCACATTGAAACTTTTTTCCGAGGGGCATCACGCTAAAACAAGAGACGAGGAGTTAGAATCGGGTGCAGAAGTTACGGAAGGATTTGCAAAACGGCAGTTACTTGCCTGCATATATCTTTTATGGGGAAGAATTTTATAACATGAAGGAAGCGGTAGAACTATTTACAGAATTTTTCACCAACGGTTATACTGACGACCTGAATGTAGAAAAAATAGACGCTGCCAAATGCGAGGTAAACGATGTGCTGAACGCCGTGGGGACTATGGGATTTTTCTCTACTCAAAAGCTGGTGCTGGTAGAAAATGCCTCTCTGTGGCTAGGCGGCGGTAAGAAAACCAGCAAACAAGAAGAAGGCGGACAGGATGAGGCTGCAAAAGTCAACCTGGACTGCTTATTGGATTATCTGGCAAATCCGGTGGAAAGCACTTGTCTTATTTTCCTGGCAGAAGCGGGAATTCATAAAAGCCGCAAGCTGGTAAAAGCAGTGGCGAAGGTAGGACGTTTGGTGGAATTTCCCTTGTTGCAAGGGGGAGAAGTCTATGAGTTTATCCGTCGGGAATTTAAAAAAAGAAATGTGGATTATGAAAAATCCGTGGCGGATTATTTAATCCTGGCAGTAGGAAATAATCTCTTTTTACTGACCCAGGAAATTGATAAATTGATTCACTATTGTGGCGGGGCAGAGACCGTATCTCTTGCCCAAGCGAGAGAAATCGTCAGCAAGAACAGTCTCTTTACGGTGTTTGCCTTAATCGACGCCGTAGCGGGAAAAGACGGTGGTAAAAGTCTTTTGCTGTTAGAGGAAATGATACGGCAGGGGGAAGCGGAACAGAAAATCTTGGTGCTTTTAGCGCGACAATTTCGCTTGATTTATCAGACCAAATGCATGAAAGGGGCGGGCTATCGCAATGCCGATATTGCGAAAACCTTGGGTCAGCACCCTTTTGTCATCGAAAAGGCGGCGAAACAGGGAAATGGTTTTTCTTTGGATTGCTTAGAAAAAAATCTGGAAATCTTATTGGAAGCTGATAAGAAAAATAAACGAGGACAACTGGATTTGAAAAAAGGATTGCAAATTGGTATCCTACAAATCTGCGCTCAAAAATAACAGGTAGGAAAAATTCGGAAAATTTCCGAATTCTTCTATACAGAGACTTGCTTTTTTCATTTTACCGTGGTAAAATGTTTCTTGTTCATTATGTAGAATATTGATTTTATATAATTCTAAGGCTGTCATGAGGAGGTGACACTTGTGCCAAACATT
>CATIYQ010000064.1 GCA_949739465.1 uncultured Peptococcaceae bacterium
AGGAGGATATGACATGGATAAAAACAAAGTTGATATGTATTTAACAGGAAGTTCGCAATATTTTGAGTCGTCTGCCATTCCTATGATTCGACAAAAGCTAGAAAAAGCTGACGATGATGCATTAGCCAATTTGCAGGCAGTGAATATGAAGAATCCTAACACCATATTATTGGTTTCTATCTTTTTAGGATGTTTTGGCATTGACCGTTTTATGATAGGCGATACGGGCATGGGCATTTTGAAATTATTGACCGGCGGTTGCTGCGGTATTTTGACTATTTATGACTGGTTTGTGATTTCGTCCAAAGCAAAACAAAAAAATCTGGCAAACATCTCCATGGTTTTATAAAAATCAATGGCGCATCTCAAACATTATATTGGTATTTTTTGTATCATTGTTTTGCTGGCGTTTCTTTTTGACGCCATGGGGATACGCATTTGTTTATTTTATGCCTTGTTTCACTTGCCATGCCCGGGCTGCGGCATGACCCGAGCGGCAAAATCGCTCTTGAGGGGCGATATAGGCAAGGCATTGGACTATAACGTTATGATTTTCCCATTGGTCATGGTTTGTCTGTTTGGTTGTTTTTTCTTGCGTTGCGAAAAAGCGGAGCAATGGAAAATAATGTTACAACAAAGAAAAAGATTATTTATAGGAATGTCTGTTGGTTTAACTCTTGTAATTTGGTGGATAAATTTAGGAAATCCGCTGCTTTACGAATCCTTTTCATGAGACTTATAAAATAAATTACAATCAAAAAGGACTGCGAAGAAATTCGTGGTTCTTTTTGTGTTTATTTGCAAAATTCAGTTATTTGTCACATTCTCCGGCAAAAAATCTGGTATACTGTTGTTGTAATAAAACAGAAAGGCAAGATTTGCCTATTATCTGCAAAAGCAGAATGAAATCGCATAAAGAAAAGACGGGTGATGGACAGATGTACAAGTTGTTGGTAGTTGATGATGAAATGCATATCCGGGAGTTAATCAAAAAATATGCTATTTTTGAAGGTCATGTGGTGGTAGAGGCGGCTGACGGCATGGAGGCGGTGCGTATTGCCCGACAAGAAAAATTTGACTTAATCATTATGGATATTATGATGCCAGAGCTGGATGGTTTTTCCGCTTGCAAGGAAATCCGCGCTATTCAGGATACGCCGGTGATCATGCTTTCCGCCAGAGGGGAAGAATATGATAAAATTCATGGCTTTGAGTTAGGCATTGACGATTATGTGGTCAAACCTTTTTCGCCCAAGGAATTGATGCTACGGGTAAAAGCCGTCATTAACCGCACGAAAAACGCTGCCATAGAAAACGAAAAGGAAATTTTGCAGATAGAGGGACTTTCCATTGACTTTACGGGGCGTTTGGTTTGTATAGACGGGGAACAGGTTAATTTGTCCCCCAAAGAATATGATTTATTGTTTTACTTGGTTCGCAATCGGGGTATCGCCCTTACCAGAGAACAGCTTTTGAATGAGGTCTGGGGCTATGACTTTTTCGGCGACGACCGCACGCTGGATACCCATATTAAGTTGCTGCGCAAGAGCTTGGGCGATTATAGCAGTTGTATTACCACGCTGAGAGGGGTCGGATATCGTTTTGATGCAAACAGATAATTATATCGGCAAACAAACACCCATTAAATGGAAAATCTTCGGTTATTTACTGGTTTTTGTCGTCTTTCTCTTGCTGCTGTTATGGCTCCTTCAAGTGGTGTTTTTAGATAGCATTTATAAAGAAATTAAAACCAAGCAGATATTTGACGGGGCAAAATCCATTACCACCAATATTGACCATCCTGAATTAGGTTCGTTGTTGGAGAATATCTCCAAACAGCATGGCATTTGCGTGCGGATTCTGGATAACGACGGACAGGATTTGTATTCGGTGGGGGATATTCCGGAGTGCTTAATTCACAAAATGGACCGTCGAGAAGTGATGAATTTTTATCGTATGGCGATGGAAGAAGACGGCGCCGCCTTTCGATTTTTTTCTATTGGCACAGAAGGGAAACGCGCTGAACATTCCGAAGGATTTCGGGAGAATTTTCATCCCTTTCCCCGTCGCGCTATGATGGAACAAATGGTTTATGCCCAAATCATTTCCGACGACGGAGGAGATAGGATGATTTTGCTTAACGCCACCATTACGCCTGTACAGGCGGTAGTGGAAACGTTACGCATTGAGCTGTGGTGGGTTTCCGTTATTTTAGTTGTGTTGTCGGTGCTGTTGGCGTTTTTTATGGCACGGAAGGTGTCTGCGCCCATTATGAAAATGAACGCTTCTGCCAAGGAGCTGGCAAGGGGCAACTATGATACGGTGTTTGCAGGGGACGGCTATTTGGAAGTCAGAGAGTTAAACGATACCTTGAATCACACTGCCAAAGAACTTGCCAAGGTGGAGGGGTTACGCCGAGAGCTTCTTGCTAACGTCTCTCACGACCTGCGAACGCCGCTGACTATGATAACGGGTTATGGTGAAGTGATGCGAGATATTCCCGGGGAAAATACGCCGGAGAACGTGCAGATTATTATTGACGAGGCGAGACGTCTGACGGATTTGGTCAACGATATGCTGGACCTTTCCAAGCTCCAAGAGGGCGTTCATCAGCCGCATAAGGAACCGTTGAACCTGACTCAATGTATTCGGGAGATTTTGACTCGCTATGGGAAGCTGACGGCGCAGGAAGGCTACACCATTCTCTTTGCGCCCCAAGCTGATATTTGGGTGGCAGCGGATAGAGTAAAAATGGAGCAGGTGCTGTATAACCTAATCAACAATGCCATTAACTATACAGGAGAAAGCAAAACCATTGAAATACGACAGACTGTAATGGCGGAGCTGGTTCGCATTGATATTTTAGATGAGGGAGCTGGTATTGCAGCGGAACAGTTGCCCTACATCTGGGAGCGGTATTACCGTACGGAACACTCTCATCAACGGGCAGTGATAGGCACAGGGCTGGGACTTGCCATTGTAAAGAATATCTTTGATTTGCATGGCATGGATTATGGCGTGGCAAATCGTCCCGAAGGCGGCTGTGATTTTTGGTTTGCCATGGCGGTTTTAGACGGAGGAGAAGCAGAGAATGGAACAGGAAGATAAAATTATTGCCTCAGCGGAGCAGTTGGAGTCGTTATTGGGGACAGAGGAAGATTTGTATGAGGGGTATATCTTCCGAGAGGTCGATTTTAATGGAATGGTATTGCCGAGAACAGAGTTTTCCCATTGTTGTTTTCATAAATGCAAGTTTTGCAATGCAAGGCTGGAGCGATGTTTTTTCGTGGATACTGTCTTTGAAAAATGTGATTTCTCCAATAGCCTGGCAGGTTTTTGCAGTTTACAGCGAGTTATTTTTGCAAGCTGCAAAATGTTGGGCGCTGACTGGTCTGACGGGGTGTTCCGCAATACCTGTTTTCAGGATACGGTGGCAAGATACAGTAATTTCACCCATAGCAAATTTGAAGATACTTGCTTTTCTCAATGCGACCTGACGGAGGCGGTGTTGGAGCAATGCGTCTTAAAGCGGTTTCGTTTGCAGGAGAGCATGCTTACTGGGGCGGCGTTTTTCCGCACAATCCTAAAGGATATTGATTTATCTACTTGCAACATTGCCCGTATTCGTGTGAATCTTGCAGATTTAAAAGGCGCTATGGTAGATGCAAGTCAGGTATTTGACCTGGCGGCGTTATTGGAAGTGAGAATAAAATAAAAAGAACGGCAGCTAGTTGCCGTTCTTTTTATTAAGTAAGATATTTTATTTCCAGGTTACTTTGATGTCGATGCAAGGTAAGAGTCTTTTTTCTGTCGCTTCTTGAAGGGTCGGTGAAGCGACCAGATTTTTCCGTCGGTAGACGTTGAGGAAAATGGCCATCAACGCCATATCCAGCACCAGCATACTGCCGCCGTAAGAAATGAAGGGCAGGGAGAGACTGATATAAGGGAATAGGGTAAGATTCATCAAAACATTGCAGATAATCTGGGCGGCGAAGAAAGCGGTAATACCGTAGCAGATTACCTTGCCGTAACGGTCTTGGACCTTGCGAGATAGTTGTATCATCTTGCAGATGAGGGCTGCCATGACAAAACATAAAGCTACTGCTACGCCCCAGCCGAAACGACCGATGATATAGGTGAGAATCAGGTCGGTATGGGCCTCCGGCACGATGAAACGAAGTCCGTCGTCCATTTCAAAGAAGGCGTCTTCCTCCGGCATTCCCCCGAACCAGGAGGAATTTGCCATGACGGCGCGCTGCTGCATGGGCACATAACCGCTGCCCTTGGGGTCGCTTGCCGGGTCAAGAAAAGTTGTAATTCTTGCCATGCGGTAAGGCTCAATGGCGATAAAGAGAAAAGAAGCGACCAAGAAGAGCGCTGCCAGAACGCCGTAAAGGGTTGTCATTTGTTTTTTTGGATGATGACACCAAGGCGCGTGGGCAATGGAATAGTGCAGCATGGGCAGGCAGACAATAGCTAGAATAAAGGCTTTTGCTAAGTGGTGCGCCCCTATAAGAACGATGGATATTGCCATCGCGGCAATGAGAAACCAACTGTCGCGGGGACGTTCTGTCTGCCAGCGAATGGCAAGCCCGGCAAAAGAAAGCAGGTAGAGGCAGGTAGCCAATGCGCCGCTGTCGATGGAAATATTGCCGATGCCAATCCAATGGTAGCCGGAGCTGAAGCCGTTGTCAAAAAGAATCCAAAGATTCAACAGAACGCCAACGCCATAGAGAAGGAACGAATACTTGAACAGCTTGGTATAGTTCGTAAAGTAAAGAACAGCGGCAAGAAAGAGTCCAAAAACCGCAAAAGCAGCTTGCCGAACGCCAACATTATAGTAAGTATAGACTTGATATTCCGCTAATACACAACAGCCGAAGCCTACCAGTAGGGCAAGAATCCCTAAAGTGAGCCAGTCTGTTTGTGGTTTGTGGGTTTTGTGCAGCTGTCTGCCCACTTCTTTTGCGTTGCCCATTTGTGCGAGAGCCTTTTCGGTGGCGGCGGTTTCGTCGTCGCCTTGGGCGAGGTATGCTTCTTGCAGCTCTATAATATGCTCTGCTAACTCTTCCCGAATGGGTGTGTGCGCCGCCTTACATTTGATTTCTCCGCAGACAGCGTCCAGATATTGCTCAATATGCGTATTCAAATTGCACGCCTCCTATCACTTTATTGACGGCTTCGCTGAAAACCTGCCATTCCGCTTGTTTTTCTTTGAGGAGTTTTTTTCCTTCCTCGGTGATTTCATAATATTTCCGTTTGCGAGCAGTTTCGCTTTCCTCCCAATAAGAGTGAATGACGCCGTTATTTTCTAAGTTGTGGAGCAAGGGGTAGAGGGTGCCTTCCTTTAAGGTGAAGATTTGATTGGACCGCTCCTCCAACGTCTTCGTCATCTGATAGCCGTACATGGGCTCTGCGGCAAGGAGTGACAATATCATCGTTGCCGTACTGCCCTTTAAAAGTTCTTTGTCCATTGATTAGGAAAACCTCCTTTATGTAGTTTTACTATGCATAGATAATCTATGTATAAAATATAACGCGGTTTTTTTTCTCTGTCAAGGGCAAAATAGAAAAGAATATGATAAAATAGAAAAAAGAAACAAATTGCTTTTTCCTTCGTCTAAATATTAAAAGGGGGTTATGTCAATGAAAAAAAGAAACTTATGGACAGTCGGACTGCCGGTAGTCTTAATGATATGCAGTTGTTTTGTGTTTTCCGCTTGCGGTAAGGGAGACGAAGGGGAACGGCAGCCGATAAATCCGCTTCAACAGGAGAAAAAAACGGCGGTAGAAGGACCTGTTTTTATCACCCTGGGCAGCAGCGTTATGGGCTATTGGGGAGCGGGAGAATGGCATAGCTTAGACCCCATTTTCTACGACCCTTACACGGCGGCTGACGCGCCAAAGGAGCGGGAGGGCAAAGACCCCATTCAGGCTTATCTCTATGAAATGCTGGCGGCGGAAGAATATTATCTCTATGACATCAGAATGGGCGAAATGAAAACCTGTCATAAGGTTTATATCCCCGAACAGCTGGAGTTGAGCAGTCTGGATTTGACGGGGAATCCATTTGGGGACAGTTCCTTTTATGATATAGACGAGGTAAAGGGATTATTTGGTCCTTATCAGCGGCAAACGGCGGCGGATGAATATAACAATGTCCAAGGCTATTTCACCTTGCCTGTTCAATTTACGGAGGAGAAACTAAAATCGTTTCCTGTTCCCAACGACTTGTTCTATCTGGGCTTCTTAGATGAAAACGACAAAGATATTCTCCATACCGGTATTGCTCTTTCCAAAAAAGTAGACGGCTTTCCCAAAGATTTAGAGGTAAGAGCTGATGGTACAGAGGACGAAAACGCCTATGTTCAAGCGCACTTAGACAGCGTAGAAATGGGAGACAGTGATTTTGTTGTTACAGATGTGTGGACGGCAGATGTAGACAGCGACGGCAAAGAGGAAAAGCTGATCATCGCTGCAACGCCCAAGACGGAGAGTGGTTATCCTATCATCAAAAAAGAGGACTTGACCAATGAAAAAGCGGCGGTGTTTGTCCTGGCTCTTTTAATAAAGGACGGAGAAGCCACTACTCTGTTCTATCAGCAGGAACCGATTAAAGCCGTTTATGAACGGGAATTGAAAAACGCCGATTCCAATATTTATATTGGCGATGAGATTTTCTTAGGCATTGAGACTTGCTTAGGTCTAGACGTAAATGGTATTTTTGATTTTAACGGCGACGGAAAATATGAAATCTGTCTGGGCAATATTTGCTGGGATTGCCCGGAAAAACGAGTGCTGGAGCTCCAGGCAGACGGTAGCTGGAATACCGTTCTTTACGGCAGCTTTGGCTGGTAAGCAAAATAAAAAGAGCAGTGAAAATCACTGCTCTTTTTTATAGGATTAGTTGATTTCTTTAATTGATTTCTTCCAGTCGGTTATGGATATTTTGCATTTTGCGCTCTGTCTCGGCA
>CATIYQ010000065.1 GCA_949739465.1 uncultured Peptococcaceae bacterium
AGCAAAAAGTTATGACCAATCACCTGCACCAGTTCGCTCTTTGTAGCGTCCGCAACTGCTGCAGCCAGCGTATCCACAGATTCTGCAGCATTGTTTAACACCCGTACTTTGATGAGCTCCCGTACTTCTAAGGTATCAACGATTTGCTTTATCATATTTTCATTGATACCACCTTTGCCGATTTGAAAGATAGGTGACATCTCCACAGCTAAACTTCGCAAATACCGTTTTTGTTTTCCTTTTAATATCACTTAGGTATACTCCTTTAATTAATTTAACGTACCTAATATGCCGGGTCCTGACACATTGCTAACATTGCGGAAGGAAGTGTCTACCGTCCATTTTGCAGCCAAAGCTAATACAACAGCCTCATCAATGACTTGATTACCATAGACCGCTTCTAAGCTGCGGAGAAGGGCCGCCTCCGTATTGGTCATGTCGCCCCATTCCCAGAAAACTTCGTTTTCCTTGCCGGAATAAGCATACGCACGCTCCACTTCTCCCTTATCCGCTTTAATCCACGCCTGATATTGGGCTTTCTGATGGGTACAGAAATAATATACCAAACCAAATTGCTCGCTGACTTCTTTCACCCATTTAAAACCATCAATGGGATAATCCAAACCGACTTTCTTCAAAATAGACCGCCCAATGACTAACACCCACTCGCCAATAGGAGGCGTAACAAAAACACTGCCGTCGTTTTGAGTAGACGCCGCTAAACCGCTTTGCCAATCACAGGAACGCGTATTCTCTATTTCTAAAATATCTGCAACTTCCTTCATATGCTTGGCATGAATGGCAAGCCAACAAGTCTGGCTGCCAAAGGGCTGCGGCGCATTTTTGGAAAGAGGTCTTGCCGTTTTTTCTAACGGTTGGATAGGCGGTGCAGAAATAATCACCGGTTCAGGAACAGAAACGTCTGCTATTCTTTCTTCTCCCGGCGCGACAGCTGCTGCCGCTGCTTTTTCCACAGAGGACAGCAACGCCATATCAATAGGTTCTTCAGAAAAATCCCGTTCCTCTTTTTCCACCATTGGCATGACCAAGGTATTTTGCATAGTGTCCTTTAACGGCTGTTCCGCTCCTTCTTCCGGTTGGAAAAATCTGGTTTGCTCCAGTCCCCGGATCATGGTGCGGTCAAAACTGCCGCCGTCAAAATCATCTTCAGAAAAATTGCCATAGTATCGCTGCTTTGGCTGTTCTCCATAAGATTCTTCCCCGGAGACAGACTCCCACAGCACCCGCCGTCCATAACGCAGGTAGATAAGGGCAACCAACAATACCATGATTCCCATAAAAATCATACCTATATAATTCGGCAACATTATTTTCATTACATTTGCCCCACTTTCTATTCAAGATGAGCAACCTTACTTATCATAACAGCGCAATCAAAAATTAATCTGAAAAATCAAATTCCCGTTTACCGATGACAACCGTATTGCCATGAACGACGCCGGCGTCCCTTAATGCCTGGTCTAAGCCCATTTTGGTCATAATCCGCTGCAATCGCAGCATCGACTCGTCATGGTCAAAATTGGTCATAGCCACTAACTTTTCGATTTCTTCGCCCTTCACTTCCCACCAACCGTCGGCAAGTTGAGAAATCTGGAAAGGCTGTTCCTCTCTTACCTTCACCACACGGAGGTCCACTGTTTCCACTTCTTCTTCGGCAGGCAGCGTTTGCACCAGCTCAAAGGCTCGACGCATCAGCGGCTCTAAGCCCTCTCCCGTAATGGCAGAGACAGGATACACCTCGTATTTATCACTGACTTTCGCCAGCAATTTTTCTAAATTCTCAATAGATTCCGGTGAATCCATTTTGTTGGCGACAACTAACTGCGGACGTCTGCCAATGCTTTCTTTATACAGCTGCAATTCCTGGTTAATGGTATCAAAGGACACGCAAGGGTCTTTGCCGTCGAAGCCGGACATATCGACCACATGGAGAAGGATTTTCGTCCGTTCCACATGACGAAGGAAACGGTGACCAAGTCCTGCCCCACTGTGCGCCCCTTCAATAAGACCGGGTACGTCAGCAATAACAAAACTCTCACCGTCACCCATATCTACCACGCCTAAGTTAGGCTGGATGGTGGTGAAAGGATAATCAGCGATTTTCGGCTTAGAAGCGGATACCTTAGAAATAATGGTAGATTTTCCTGCGTTAGGCATACCCACCAACGCCACATCCGCCAAGAGTTTAAGTTCTAATTCCAACCACAACTCTTCCCCTGGCTCACCGTTTTCCGCGATTTGAGGCGCTTTGTTTTTTGCCGAGACGAAACGGGTATTACCTCTGCCACCTCTGCCACCGTGGGCGACAACGACTTCTTGTCCTTCCACCGTAATGTCGGCAATGACTTCTTTAGTTTCCGCATTCCGCACTACCGTACCCAACGGCACCTTTACCCGCAAATCAGGCGCTTTCCGTCCATGCATGGTTTTACCCATACCATGTTCGCCCCGTTCCGCACGATAATGATGACGGCTCTTAAAGTCAATGAGGGTATGCATACCACCATTGCCGATAAAGACAATATCACCGCCTTTACCGCCGTCTCCACCACTGGGACCGCCGTAAGGCACATATTTTTCACGACGAAAGGCGACTACGCCATTGCCGCCGTCCCCGCCCTTTACATATATCTTGGAATAATCGTAAAACATAAATCCTCCTTAAACCCCGACAAAACTTTGCTTTCATCTCTGTTTTTGCCAAGATTTTATCTTGTTATGTATTCGCCGTAAAAAAATAATTTCCTATATAATTTTCTATTATAGAAGAAAAATTTTAGCATTAAAAAAAGCCGGGATATTCCCGGCTTTCTCTCAACAATATATTACACTGCTGGACTTTCAGCATATACGGATACTTTTTTCTTGTATTTATCTTTCCGTTCGAATTTTACATATCCGTCAACAGTAGCGAATAACGTATCGTCTTTGCCCAAGCCAACATTATTGCCGGGATGGTATTTGGTACCGCGTTGACGAACTAAAATGCTACCGGAAGTAACAAATTGACCGTCATGACGTTTAATCCCTAAGCGTTTGGATTCACTATCGCGACCGTTCCGGGAACTACCGCCTGCCTTCTTATGTGCCATTACCTCCCACCTCCTTGTTTCTTAAACTTTTATTTTCCTCATTGGCTCGCTATTAAGCGAGAATTTTTTCGATTTGAACTTTTGTAAACGGTTGACGATGACCGTTTTTCTTACGAATGTTCTTCTTTGGTTTGTAGTGGAAAACGATGACTTTTTTGCCTTTGCCATGTTCCAATACTTTGAGAACAACTTTTGCGCCGGCAACTACAGGAGAACCAACTTTGATGTTTTCTCCTTCGCCCACAGCCAAAACTCGGTCGATTTCTACGGTAGAATCAACATCAGCAGTAAGAAGTTCTACGTTGATTACGTCGCCTTCCGATACCCGATATTGTTTTCCGCCTGTTTCGATGATTGCGTACATATGGCACCTCCTATCGCTAAAGACTCATTTCGCTCAGGTGGCATTGCTCATGCGCTTCTAACCCGGCAAATATGGTTTTAAAACACAACAAGAGTATATTACCATACCAGGGAAGTCTTGTCAACGAAAATCCCAGCTGAATCCTAAAATTTTTACGAGATGCTACTTTTCGATAATATGAGCAAAGCAATGGGTTTTGAATCCGTTATCAATTTCAATCCATTTCTTCTGTCCTACATATTTTGCGCCGTCCGTCACCACCACGACAAAGCCGTAGATACGTGCCACACCGTCATTGGGATTGTCCTCGTTTGGTTCTAATATCTTCACATGGAGTTTTTCTCCTACCCGAACGGGCGCTATCACTTGTTCCGGATTTTCATCGTCATGATAAGCGCGAATCAGGATATCGTCCATTTTTTGCCCAACAGCCCCTTTTACCAAGACTTTTTTATCCAAATGCTTTTGCCACTCTGCCAAGTTTTGCCCCGACGGACCAATAAGATAAGAGGCGACGGCAGGATTTACCTCAATGAGAATCCCGTCTCCCTCCGTCTCGCCAATGATTTGGGAGACTTCCTTATGAACACGCTGACTAACGATATTTTCATGAACCACTTTACCCTTGCCTTCACAAAAAGGACATTCCCGCTCCATCAGCCCGGTAAGTCCCATAGACGCCTTTTTCCGCGTCATTTCCAAAAGTCCTAACTGGGTAAACCCTAAAATACTGGTTCTGGTACGGTCTTTCTTCAGCTCTTGTTCTAAGGCTTCTACTACTTGCTCCTTATCACTGTAGGTATCCATGTCGATAAAGTCGATGATGATGATACCGCCAATATTTCTTAACCGCAGCTGACGAGCGATTTCTTTCGCTGCCTCAATATTGGCAAGGACCACCGTTTCTTCCAGATTATTCTTACCAACAAACTTGCCTGTATTCACATCAACAACGGTAAGCGCTTCCGTTTGGTCGATGATAAGATAACCGCCGCATTTCAACCATACTTTTCGCTGCAACGCTTTTTGCAGTTGGGCGTCAATATCATAGAGAGCGAAAATATCCTGATTTTCCCGCAAACAAATTTTCCCGCTATACTCCGGCAGTTGACAGGCAATTAAGTCCGTAATTTTTTCTTTAACCTCTTTACTGTCGGTCCAAATGATTTCCACTTCTTCTGAGCAAATATCCCGAACGGTCCGCTCTAAAAGCCCCAAATCATGGTGAACCAGGGAGACAGGCTTTACCTTTTTCGCCCGCTGTTGGATTTCCTGCCACAATGCCGTCAAGAAACGAATATCTCCAGCCAGCTCCGCCTCGCTAATACCCTCCGCCGCAGTGCGCACAATAAAACCAATGTTATCCTGCACCAGCGGCAAAGAAATATCCCTGAGTCGTTGCCGCTCCTCTTCAGTCTGGATACGGCGAGAAATGCCGATATGCCCTACCCCCGGCATAAGGACCGCATATCTGCCGGGCAGCGTAATATGAGTCGTTACCCGAGCGCCTTTTGTACCCACCGGTTCTTTGACGATTTGCACCAAGATATCTTGTCCCTTTTTTAATACGGTAGAGATATTAGGCAGTTCCCCACCATTTTTCATACCCTCGCCATATTCGTTGATATGTTTCGGCACAGCATCCTCCACATAGAGAAAGCAGTTTTTACTCAGCCCGATATTGACAAAAGCCGCCTGCATACCGGGAAGTACGTTTTCCACCTTGCCCTTATAGATTCGCCCTAAGAGCTGACGCCGTTCCCGCTGTTCAAAATAGATTTCGCTCAGTTGTTGGTTTTCTACCAGCGCAACGCCGATGCTATCTTCATCTTGTTGGATTAAAATTTCCTTCATGGTTTCCCTCCACGGTTTTTCTGTCCGCACCTTTTGTTTAAGGTCTTACACCATCAGCGCGCAACAAATCCGTCCGTAACATCCGTGTAGCTTCTTCTCTGGCTATCCCAAGGCAGGATAATACCTCTTCCGGTCTCACATGACCGGAGTTACCGGCCAGAAGCTGCATAAAGAACTTCTCACCGTCCCAATCCAGAGCAAAGATACCGGGACGAAGATTTACCGTTTTATCTCCCTTAGGACTGGTCTTAAGATAAGGAATTTCTTCCTTTGCCAATAGTTCTTCTATCCGCTGAGAGATATTTCCTGTTGCAGCAGAATCAACCCATACATTGTAATTCGCCATGGAGATTAAAGCGGTAATGGACTTCTCTCCCACTTCAATGGACTTTACTTCTTCTAAGCTAATTCCTTCCGGCAGCGCAGCAGAAAGTTTTCTGCTAAAATCATCTAGATCCATATCCTGCTGCAATTCCACATCAAAATATTCCCGTAAGCTCTCTACCCCCACCGGTCTTGCCGGACCAAAGGCAATCTTCGTATGAGGATTAAAGCCTTGAGACATAGCAACAGGGATTTTTGCCCGCCGTAAAATACGCTGCCAAGCCTGTAATAAATCTAAATGAGAAAGGAAGCTGATATTGCCTTGGATGCTGTAACAGCAACGAAAGATACTCATTTGCCCGCTCCTTTCAAGTCGTTATCTACCCCCAGCTTTTGGCAAACACCGCAGCCGCTGCACGGATTATGGCGGCAGTCGGCAGTCAGCTCTTCCGCCAACGCCTTTTGCCATTCATGCCAGAGCCATTTTTCACTAGCGCCGCAGGAAAGATGTTGCCAGGGCAACACCTCGTCTTTGCCCATTTCCCGATAGGCGAAAAACTCCGGCGTATAGCCACAGGCAGCAAAAGCCTCCAGCCAAGTCTGATATTTGAAATGCTCCGTCCAACCGTCAAATTTGCAACCTAATTGCCAAGCCTTCAGTAACACTTGTCCCAGCCGCCGGTCTCCACGAGAAAACGCCGCCTCTAAAAAGCTCACCTCCGACTGATGATAGTTGAGAGAGAGATTCTTATATTGTTTCGCCCGCTCCTTGAGATAATGTTGTTTTTCCTTTAATTCTGCCAGCGTATTTTGCCCGAACCACTGAAAAGGCGTATGGCTTTTGGGCACAAAGGAAGAAACGCTAACCGATACCTTTAACGGTTTATGAATTCCCTTTTCCCGAGCAATTGCTTTACCGTTTTCCAATACTTTTACCGCTAAATCAATAATGCCGTCTAAATCCTCTTTGGTTTCTGTTGGCAGTCCAATCATAAAATACAGCTTGATTTGGGTCCAGCCTTGAGAAAAAGCAGCTTTGGTAGCAGTGAGAACGTGTTCCTCCGTTACCCCCTTGTTGATAACGTTACGCATTCTTTGCGTACCCGCTTCCGGCGCAAAGGTTAAACCGCTCTTCCGCACCTTTTGCACCTTTTCCGCCAAATCTACGGAAAAAGCATCTACCCGTAGAGAAGGCAGAGACACGCCTACCCCGTCTTCACTGTAACGGTCCAACAGCTCACCGATGAGTTCATTGACACAGCTGTAATCCGCCGTCGACAGGGACATGACGCCGATTTCCTCATAACCGCTACTTTCCAGCAAAGCGTCTGCTTGCTCTATGAGCTTGGCGACAGTTTTTTCCCTTACGGGACGATAAATCACCCCTGCCTGACAAAAACGGCAGCCTCTGGTACAGCCCCGCATCACTTCTAAAACAAGCCGGTCATGGACCACTTGGGTCAGCGGCACTAAATCTTTATCCGGGTATATTGCCAAATCCATATCAGGTAACACCCGTTTATAAACAACAGCAGGCGCACCTGCCAGCGGTCGGATTTCACCAATGGTTCCGTCTTCCAGATAAGTCACCTGATACAGGCTGGGCACATAGATGCCGGGAATTTGCGCAGCCCGCGCCAGAAAATCACGTTTGCTTTCTCCCGCGGCTTTGCTTTGTTCATAAGCCTCTAATAATTCCGGCAACAGTTCTTCCCCTTCGCCCAGCATAAATAAATCAAAAAAGTCAGCGATAGGCTCAGGATTAAAAGCCCCCGGTCCGCCTGCTACCACCAGAGGTCCTTCTTTTCTGTCTTTCGCTAGGAGCGGAATCCCCGCTAAATCCAGCATATTGAGAATATTGCTATAACTCATCTCATATTGCAAGGTAAAGCCCACCACGTCAAGGTCTGCCACAGCATGTCCGCTTTCCCAGGTAAAAAGGGGAATCTGTTTTTTTCGCATTTGTTCTTCCATATCCACTAAGGGCGCAAAGCTCCGTTCCAAGAGAAAACGGGGACAACTGTTTACCACATGATACAAAATACGCATACCCACAAAAGACATCCCAATTTCGTAAGTATCAGGAAATAAAAACGCCATTTTCACCGTGGCGTTGTCCCAATCCTTCACGGTTTGGTTATATTCACCGCCGATATATTGCCCAGGACGAGTCACGAAGGGCAATAATTCGCGGGTAATTCGTTCCTTTAATACGACCATTTACGGTCCTCCTATACCTATAATTATTATTTTCAGACTGGATTATCAAATCATAAAACGATATTAAATTCCTCTTTTACCTCTGAAAATCCTCTAAAAATAAAAACAAAACCTGAAATGTTTTTCTTTCAGGTTCTGTTTTTTAACACATCATTCTATTTATTGATTGATTTGAAAATATGCCATCGGGTCTACCGGCTGATCGTTTTGAGATAAGGCAAACTGAATTTCTCCTTCCACCGCATTGCCAATGGTTGCCCCGGCGGCGATTTGCTGTCCTGCTGTTACTGACAAATCTTTCAGTCCACTATATACCATTTTCCAACCGTTTTCACAAGTAACCGTTACCTGCCAATTACCCACATCACCAACAATGGTTGCCACTTGTCCAGCGCAGGCGTTAATGAGTTTACCCCCCTCCGGCGTTTTGATGGTGACACTATCCACCACCATATTGCCGTCCTCCCCTACGGAGAAGTTTTTTAGCACGATGCCGCTGATGGGAATCAAAAGAGAAGGATTATCTTCTCCTTCTTGGCTGCCATTCCCTATTACCCCATTATTTTCTGCAGGCGGCTGTTCTCCCTGAAAGTAAAGAGGCTGTAATACGGGAAGCAAATCTGTCTCCATATTCAGATTGTTAAATAACAATTGCTGCGTCGTTCTGCTCCAGTCATTATCCATTTTTATCACACCGGACACAGCAGCAAAAAGAATGCAACTCCAAATCACCTGCTTTACCCATAAACTGATTTTGGTTTTTCGCTGCCATTTACGCTCCCAGTTATTCTTGTTCATTGGTTCTCTCGGACGACTCTGTGCTGCGCCCATAGTGAAATCTCTTAGCTGACCCATATTTCATCACTCCAGACAGGCTTTTTTATTATATATATGTCCCACCTGTCCGAATATAACTAAAATAATCTTTGCGCCGACCGCATATTCACATTGAGCACCAGTCCCAGAGCTAACATATTAATGAGCATACTGCTGCCGCCATAGCTCAAGAAAGGCATGGGAAGCCCGGTAATGGGCATAATACCAATGGTCATCCCGGCATTAATAAAAATCTGAAAGCCGAACATGGCAGCAACACCTACGACAATGAGACTGCCCAATAAGTCTTTGGCTCGATAGGCAATCATCACTGCCCGCGCCAAAATGCCAAAATATAACGCAAGCAGAAAGAAACTGCCAACAAAGCCCCATTCTTCTCCTGCCACAGAGAAAATAAAGTCCGTATGATGCTCCGGTAAGAAATTCCCCTGGACCTGAGAACCCTTACCATAGCCTTTTCCCCAGAGCCCCCCAGAACCAATGGCAATTTCCGATTGAATCATATGATATCCCGTATCCAACGGGTCCATTTCCGGATTGATAAAGATAATCAACCGCGTCAGCTGGTAGCCTTTTAGCGGGATGAACCAAGGCAGCTCCTCCGGTAAATGCTGATAGCCGTCTGTATAAAAAAACAAGACGAAGAAAATGAACAGCACTGCGAATAATATAATCAAAATAAACCAAAGCATGACTTTAGGGGGAAGTCCTCCCACCCAAAGCATAGCAAATAAAATCGCCACAAATACCAAAGAAGTACCAAGGTCAGGCTCTGCAAAAATAAGCAGCATGGGCAGTCCCATAAAAGCAAAGGCTGCTAAGATATTTTTCCACTCACCCATTTCATGTTCACGCTTGGCAAGGAAACAAGCAAAACAAATAATCATGAGGATTTTGGCAAGCTCCGAGGGCTGAAAATCCATAAATTTCAAATCATACCAACGGTGAGCGCCCTTCTGCGCCGGCATGAATAATACCCCCACCAGCAGCAATAGATTTACGCCATAAATTAACGGTGAAATGCGGGCAAAATATTGATAATCAAAAAAGAGCACGCACACTAAAGCAATAAGTCCCAGTACAATCCATAAAAGTTGCCGTTTCACATAATAAAAGCTGTCGCTGCCTACATTGGTAGAAGCGCTTTTTAAAATCACCAGATTTACCACCAAAAGCGCCGCAACCATGGCAACGAATACCCAATCTATATTTTTCAGATATCTTTTTTCTATCACGAATCCAACTGCCACCTATCTGCAAGGTTTTCTAACGTAAACAAAAAATCTTCATAACAAAAAATCTCTGTTATGATGACGAAATTATGCTTGTTTTGTTGTCTATTAGTGTATCCTAAAATAAGAAAAATGGCAAACAAAAATAATAAAAAATAATTATTTTTGTTTGCCATAAAAAATATTAATTACCCAGCTAAACCTAGCTGATATTTCTCTTTACACTCAAAATAGGAATATTTGCCACCAGAGACGCCGTACCGTCTTCATTGTTCATAGATACCTCTAACGCATCTTGGTCGATTTCCATATATTTATTGATGACAGCAATTAAATCTTCCCGCAAATGATTCATTACATCTTCAGACATATTTGCTCTATCATGCACAAGCACCAAACGGAGGCGTTCTTTTGCTACGTCTTTACTACCGTTGCCATCCTTCCCAAATATACGGTTAATCACATCTGTAAAAGCCATTTATGATTCCTCCTTTACTACTTGCTAAAGATGCTGCGGATTTTTTCAAAGAAACCGCCGGATTCTTCCAAAGACATCAGCGGCACTTCTTTACCGGTGATTCTTGCCGCAATATTTCTGTATGCTTGTCCCGCTTTCGACTTATCATCAAGAACAGCCGGCTCCCCTTTGTTGGTGGAGATAACGATAGAGTCATCATCCGGTACGATACCTAAGAGGTCAATTGCTAAAATATCCAGCATATCTTCGACAGACATCATATCCCCAGTTTTCACCATTTTAGTTCTGATTCTGTTGACAACGAGCTTAGGAGATTTTAATCCTGCCGCTTCTAACAGACCAATGATTCTGTCGGCATCGCGGACAGCGGAAACTTCCGGTGTGGTAACAACAATTGCTTGTTCTGCACCTGCAATAGCGCTTTTAAAACCATGTTCAATCCCGGCGGGACAGTCGATGATGATATAGTCAAATTCATCTTTTAATTTGGCGCACAAATCCCGCATTTGTTCTTCATTGACAGCCGTTTTATCTTTGGTTTGCGCAGCAGGCAGGAGATACAAATTTTCAAACCTCTTGTCCTTAATCATGGCTTGCTTCAAGCGGCAATTTTCTCTTACTACATCCACAATATCATAAACAATTCTATTTTCCAGCCCCATAACAACGTCAAGATTTCTGAGACCGATATCTGTATCCAACATCGCCACTTTATGTCCTAAAGCAGCAAGTCCGGTACCAATATTAGCGCTTGTTGTCGTTTTACCTACGCCGCCTTTACCAGATGTTACTACGATTACCTCACCCATTCAGTTTGTCCTCCTTTAATTTATCTCAATAAAATTTTTACGCTTTTTCACTGCTCGGCAAGAATCGTTCAATGACCACCGAGCCATCCTTGATTTTAGCAATTTCCGGATGTTCCGGAAGTGATATTGCCGCGCCATCCGGCGGACGGGTAATTAAGCTGCCGATACGCAACTGCGTCGGCGCCAAAGAAAAGGCGGTTACCGTCGCCCCTGCTTCTCCACTGGCACCGGCATGGACCACCCCTCTGAGCGCGCCGAAAACCACAATATGACCTGCCGCTACAATTTCCGCGCCGGGATTCACATCGCCCAGCACCACCACATTACCGTCATAGTGGATGCTCTGCCCGGAACGCAATGTTTTTTGCAGCAGCAACGTCTTTTCATTATCTAAATTTTCTGCCAAAAACTGATTCATTTGCCCTTTTCCTCCGTAAAATTTCACGGTTTCTCGCAAAATCTATTTTCTATTATAACACCTTTTACCATTTCTACAAAACAGAAAAAAATTCCTGCTTTCTGATGAAACGCAAATAGAAACAAATTCTGACAGTTTTTGGCAATAGTCTCTTCCCGTCTACTCCATGGACTCCGGTAATTCGTCAGGCAGCGGTACACTGTTTAAACCAAAATATTCCTCAAAAACCGCCTTGCACACCAACCCCATAGAAGAACCGCCGTGAAAGCCGTATTCCATCACGCCGGCAAAGGCGATTTGCGGGTCATCATAAGGCGCATAAGCAACAAAGATACCATGATAGTCCTTATCCTTATCATCGCCCACTAAGCCCGTTTGGGCTGTCCCTGTTTTCGCCGCTACTTTGATATCAGCCGGAAAGTTGGCAAAGAGAGAACGAGCGGTCCCGTTCCTGCCGGTGGTTACCTCCAACATTGCCCGCTGTATCAATGCCAATTGTTCCGATGTCAGGCTCAATTCGCCCTGTACCACAGGTTCAAAGGTCCAGATTGCGATGCCGTCTTCCGTTAAAACTTGGTCCACCAGATGAGGTTGCATATTTTTACCACCGTTGGCAATGGTGGCAATATAATTTGCCATTTGAATAGGCGTAAACAAATTATATCCCTGTCCCATAGACATATAGTAAGTATCATATAACCGCCATTGTTGCTCCCAGCCGCTAAACCGTTGATTCTTCCATTCCTCGTTGGGCAACAACCCAGCAGCTTCCCCCGGTAAATCAATGCCGGTAGTATGCCCCAAACCTAATTGCCAGCCTGCCTGATACAATGCGTCACTCCCTGCCCGCTTAGCAATTTCCTGGAAATAGTTATTACAGGATACCCCTAACGCCTCATACATATTGACATTACCATGAGCGCGAGGACATTTCGCCTTGGGCTGCACCCAAGCAGAAGGCGTACAATTAATCCGTTCATTAGGGTCCCAGCCACCAAAGGCAACAGCCGCTACAGCCGTTACCATTTTGAAGGTAGACCCCGGCGGGTAAGTACCGGAAACCGCTCGATTAAACATAGGTTTTAAATTTTCGTCCCAATAATATGCCGTTTTTTCCTTAGAAAGCCCGGTAGCAAAATCATTAGGGTCCATAAAAGGATAGCTGACCATAGCAAGAACGCCGCCTGTTTTCACATCCATAAGGACAGCCGCCCCTGCCTGGGCTTTTGGTCTGGTTTTTTGGATTTTACCGATCACTTCCACTAAGGTATCTTCCATGACTCGTTGCAGATTGCTGTCAAGGGTCAGCTTAATGGAGTTGCCAGTTACAGCATCCTGTGTACTTCTAGTCGCCACAGGACGGTGCTTAGCGTTTACCTCTACTTTTTGCGCACCCTTTTTCCCACGCAAACCGATTTCTTTACCATCAACGGTAAAGCGCTCCATGGTTTTTTCCAGCCCAGTTTTTCCAATCCAGTCGTTGTAGCTGTAACCGTAATTTTCTACTAAGTCTTGCTCATCAGCGCTAATCAGCCCGACTGTGCCGATGACCTGCCCTGCAAGCGACCCCATAGGATAATAGCGAGTCGGTTCCTCCATAATCATCACGCCCGGTAAATCCACCCGCATTTCTTCTATCTGCGTAATGATGCTAAGTCCTTCCTCATAGGCAAACCGTTTGATAATAATCGGCTCATAGCTGCGCACATGGGTTTTGATTTTATCCAAAATAAATTCAGGCGTAATTTCCGGGTCCTGCAATAAGCCTGATAAAGTTTTTGCCACATCTTCCTTATCGTCAATTTCCGTAGAAATCAAAGCCACCGCATAGATAGGCTTACTGATTGCCAGCTCCTGCATATTTTTATCATAAATATTGCCCCGTCTTGCAGGGGTGGATAAAATACGGATTTGGTTACGATCGGACATGGTGGTATATTCGTCTGCCATCACCACCTGCAAAAAGAAAAGTCTGCTTGTCAGCGCCGCAAGACAGATTGCCAAGAAAATGCCGATAGATTTAAACCGAAATAAATGTTCCGCATTTTTTTTATTTTCTAATTCAGACAAGGAGCATTCCCTCCTCTCAATATGTTTAGCAGATTAACCAATGTCGACCACATCCGCCCTTTTCAACCAGCCGTTTTCATAGCAAAAATAAAATAAAACATAAAGAAACGGCGCTAAAATACCATTGTAAATAGCAGCCACCACCATATAAGGCAATGTGTATTCCCATAAAGACAATTGCCACCCCAATAAATTTGCTCCGAACCAAAAAACACTTTCCGTAATAACAACAGCAAGCATAGTTGCTACAATGGGTATCCAGTAATTATCCCGGTAAAATTTCTCGCCCAGATAACCGCCGACCATACCGGCTAAAATACGTCCTAACATACCTAAACCGATGTATTGACCAATCAGCATGTCGCTAACAAAGCCTAAAATACCGCCGGCAACACCGCCATAGACAGGACCTTCCAAAACGCCTAAAAATACAATATAGATGAGTAACAAGTCCGGCTGCACCCCATAAATACGGATATGGGGCAGCCAGGTCTCTGACAATATCACAATGGAAAATGCAATCAAAAATAATGTAAACTTTCTCTTCATGGTTTTACCCCGGTTATTCTTTGGTTTGTAGCACCATTACTTCTTCCAGACGGTCAAAGTCGACAAAAGGCGTTACCGTGACCTCTAACATAAGCCCCCCTGCCGCCGTCTGTATCTCGCTGATATATCCCACCAAAAGCCCGGCAGGATAAATGCCCCCTAAGCCTGAGGAGATAACCGTTTGATTTTTCTGGATATTGGCATCATAAGGCACATGATTGAGCTGCAAATGATTACCCAAATCCCCTTTGCCTTCTACCACCCCCGGCGTTCTGCTGGGCTGCACCAAGACGCCTACCGTGCCGTCCTTATCCAAAATCAGCAACACTTCCGAAGTGTATTCGCTGACAGAAATAATCCGTCCCACTAAGCCATCACCGTTCACTACAGGCATGCCTTTGCGAAAGCCTCGGTCCGCGCCGCCTTTGATGGTAACGGTATTATACCAAGAGCTGGAGTTTCTGGCAATAACAGGCGCTACCGTCATGGTGAACTCCTGTTCCAGCCGTTCCGACATGGCTAATAATTTGCGTAGGCGGCTGTTTTCTAAATCCACCTCTACCAGACGGCTGGTTTCCTTTTGCAGGGCGGAAATTTCTTCCTGTAAGCGCTGGTTTTCCGCTTCCAGTGTTTTCACACTGGTAAAGTAGCCGCCAAAAGAAGAAAATTGATTGCCCACCCAAATCAAACCGTTTTGAAAAGGCGCCATGACATCACAAAAGATTTTTTCAATTGTTGACATATCGTCCCGCTTGGGACCGGTATGGTAAGCAATAAACAGAAAGATAATAATAAATGCGATAACGCCCCATATTACCCATCTGCGCCGCGTATTCCGCAATCTACCCACACTCCATTTACCCTCGGTTTTACTCCGACGAAGAAAAGAGCTTTTAACCAAGAAACCCTTGTGTTAAAAGCTCTTTCTTGTTTTTATCGGATATAATGATATTTGCCGTTTTTCGAAGAAGCCGCGCTCAAAACGTCAACATTTTCCAGGATTTTCCCAGTACCCAATACTACAGCATTTAAAGGCTCGTCCGCCAGATATACGGCAATACCTGTTTCTAAAGATAACAATTTTGGCAGCCCGTCCAAGAGAGAGCCGCCCCCTGCCATCATAATGCCGCGGTCCATAATATCTGCCGCCAGTTCCGGCGGAGTTTTTTCCAGACATGTTTTTACCGCGTCTACAATTTCTTTCACCGGTTCTACAAGGGCGGTATAAATCTCTTTGGCGCTAACCAATACGGTTTTCGGAAGACCGGTCAGCAAGTCCCGTCCCCGCACTTCGTAAACTTTATCTTTATTGGATTCCGTTAAAAAAGCAGTACCAATGTTAATTTTGATTTCTTCTGCCATGCGTTCGCCAATGGCTAAGTTATAGGCTTTTTTTACATGGTTCATAATGGCGCTGTCCATTTCATCGCCGGCAATGCGAATAGAGCAGGAGTTGACGATGCCACCTAAAGAAATAACGGCAACGTCGGAGGTTCCCCCGCCGATATCTACAATCATGCTGCCGGTCGGTTCATAGACAGGAAGTCCCACGCCGATAGCGGCAGCCATTGGTTCTTCCACAATGTAAGCATGTTTTGCGCCGGCATTGAGGGCAGATTCTTTTACCGCCCGTTCTTCCACAGGAGTTACCCCGGAAGGCACACAAATGACCACGCGAATCTTTTCTAAGATTTTCCGACCCTTTAACGCCCGGTCAATATAATATTTCAGCATGGTCTGGGTATATTCAAAATCAGCAATAACCCCTTCTTTAATGGGACGAATGGCTACAATATTCCCCGGCGTTCTGCCAATCATTTGCTTGGCAGCGTTACCTACCGCCAGCACCTTGCCTGTCCCTTTATTAACCGCAACAACAGAAGGTTCCTGCAAAACAATGCCTTGTCCTTTGGCGTAAACCAAAATATTTGCAGTGCCTAAATCTATACCAATATCTCTTGTTAAAAACAAAATCGTTACCTTCTTTCAAATCAAAACAAACTAATATTTTTCTATTTTACCCAAATATTATACCGAAATAATTTTTTCACCGCAATAGAAAAGCCCCAGGAAATCTTATTTATTTCTTAATTTTTTCCGGAAGATAATCCCAGAGATTGATTTGCCAGGTTGCCAACATTTTTTTCAGCTTCGCCAGAGGCAGCCCCATCACCGTATAATAATCTCCGTCAATCTTCTCTACCAATAGAGCGCCTATTTCCTGGATGCCATAAGCCCCCGCTTTATCCATAGGTTCGCCTGTTCTGATGTAGCGTGCCAAATCCCTTTCTTCTACCGGGTCAAAAACCACTTCCGTCTCGTCCACATCTACCAGGCTTTCGCCTGTATCGCTGTTAATCAGGGCAATGCCGCTATACACACGATGACTGGTTCCGGCAAGCTCTGTCAGCATAGCAAGAGCAGCCTCTTCATCTTTGGGCTTGCCTAGGATTTTTCCATTGATGGCAACCACCGTATCAGAGGCGATAATGATTTTATGCGTTACCGATGATGCCACCGCTTGTCCTTTGGCAAGGGCGTTGATTTTTACCACTTCCTCCGGCACACCGTCCTGGATTTCTTCTGCCGCCGATACCACCACTTCCGGCTGGATACCAATTTGTTTTAGGATAGCCAGTCTCCTCGGTGAAGAAGACGCCAATACAAAGTTTTTTCTCATCGTTTCTTCCTGTTTTATTTTATTTTAGCTTATCTACCTTATACTTTACTGAATGTTCTGATTTTATTTTAAGATGACGTCGTCCGGTAAGAAATAAGCCCTCGCCTCTGCCGCCATATACAACGACCCTGCGACAAGTAGGATTTCGTCAGAATTCATTCCTGCCAGCGCTTTTTCACAGGCAAGGGCAATATCCTCCTCCAGGATATAGGGCACGCCGTAGGTCTTGCAAATCTCACCCAAATATTGCCAATTTCCCGCCCGCGCCACAGGAGGCTTGGTTATCACTGCATGCTCGCAAAAAGGCAATATTAGCCCAAGAGCAGCTTCCCGCTCTTTATCGGCAAGCATTCCTAAAACAGCATGGACTTTTTCAATCCCCAAATCTTTTAACGCCCCAGCTAACGCCTTCATACCGTGAGAATTATGAGCGCCGTCAATGATTACCATAGGACTGTTTTTTTCTGCAGAGGGTTTCCGTACGATTTCCAAACGACAAAGCCATTTCGTAGCGGCAAGACCTTTACGGATAGCTGACTCTTCCAGCCCCAGGAGATTTGCCACTGCTATGGCGAGAGAAGCGTTTTTCAATTGGTGTTTACCGATTAAAGAAATGGCAACATCATCATAAGAAACGGCTTTCATCTGCCAGTCAAACTGTTGACCGCGGAGATTCGACTGCTTTTCCCTAAAAAAGAAGTCCTCATCCAGATGATACACCTCAGACTGCATTTCTTTCGCCTTTGCCTGACAAATATCCAACGCAACAGAGGTTAAATCCCCCAACACGACGCGGCTGTTTTTCTTGATAATCCCCGCCTTTTCCCGTGCGATTTCCGCAATGCTATTGCCCAGATAATCCATATGGTCCATGGCAACGTTGGTAATAACGGCAATTTCACTGTCAATGACATTGGTAGAGTCGTGAAGTCCCCCTAAGCCCACTTCCATAACGGCAAAGTCCACCTGTTCCCGAGCAAAATAAGTAAGGGCAAGAGCAGTACACACTTCAAATTCTGTAGGAGAAGGGAAACCCTCCGCCACCATTTGGTCTAAGATAGGCGCGATTTCTGTAAGGAGAGCGGCAACCCGCGCCTTGGAGATTGGCGCACCGTTTATCTGCATTCGCTCCTGATAGGAACGAATATGAGGCGAGGAAAAAAGCGCCGTTTTATAACCTGCCGCCGCTAATATATTAGCGGTAAAAACAGAGGTCGAACCTTTGCCGTTGGTACCGGTAATGTGGATAAAGCGCATTCCTTGTTTCTGAGGATTGCCTAAACGGCGCAATAATTCCTCAATCCGCTCCAAACCGGGATTGATACCGAATTTGGTTAAATTTGCCACATAGGCAAGAGCCTCTTCATAATTCATAATGTTCTACGTTTCCCTTCTGTGCTTAGCCAATCTTAGCAAAACATGGCAAGCCGTTCCGCTAAGGCTTCTTTTTTCTCTGTCAGTTCCGCCGCTTTTTCTTTTTCCTTTTCGATAACGTCGGCAGGGGCTTTCGCCAGGAATCCTTCATTGCCCAGCTTGCCGTTAATCCGCGCCAAATCTTTGTCGATAGCGGCAATTTCTTTGTTCAAGCGAGCAATTTCTTTTTCAAAGTCAATGAGTCCTTTTAATGGCAAGAAAATATCTACGCCTTTTACATGGGCGCTGCCTGCTTGTTCGGGTGCTGCGTCTTGTTTTTCCGTAATAACAACCTTTTCTGCGCTGGCAAGAGAGAGCAGATATGCTTCCCCTTGACGGAGAATTTCCTGTTGCTCTTGATCCGCCCAGAGAATCAATTCAGATTTTTTACCCAGGGGCACGTTCATTTCCCCGCGGATATTCCGCACTGCGCGAATGACTTCCATGAGGAGAGACATTTGCCGAGCTTCCTCTTCATATACGGCAACATCTCCGGCTTCGGGCCATTTAGAGAGCATAATGGTATCGCCTTCGGTAGGCAGATTTTGCCACAGTTCTTCCGTAATAAAGGGCATGAAAGGGTGCAAAAGCTGCAACGTCTTTTCCAATACAGTAGAAAGAACAAATTGAGCAGTATATTTTTCTTGAGCCGTTCCCTTATAAAGTCTGGCTTTTGCCATTTCGATGTACCAGTCGCAGAATTCATCCCACATGAAGTCATAGAGGGTTCGCGCCGCTTCCCCTAATTCATATTTATCCAAGAAACGAGTGGTATCTGTAATGGTCTGAGAAAGCCGAGTTAGAATCCATTTGTCAGCCAGCGTATATTCAGGCGTGTAAGCGTCTCTCTCATAATCTGTCAAATTCATTAAAACGAAACGGCTTGCATTCCAGATTTTATTGGCAAAGTTCCGTGCCGCTTCCAGCCGTTCCCGTTGGAACCGTAAATCGTTCCCTGGGGTGTTGCCGGTGATAAGCATAAACCGTAAAGTATCCGCCCCTACCTCCTCGATAACTTCCAAGGGGTCGATGCCGTTGCCCAGAGATTTGGACATTTTCCGTCCTTGAGCGTCTAATACTAAACCGTGAATCAGAACATGCTTAAAGGGTTCTTTTTCCATGAATTCCATACCCATGAAAATCATTCTGGCAACCCAGAAGAAGATGATATCCCGTCCCGTTACCAAGACAGAAGTAGGATACATCTTTTTCAGGTCTGCTGTTTCCTCCGGCCAACCCATGGTGGAAAAGGGCCATAACCCGGAGGAGAACCAAGTATCTAATACATCAGGGTCTTGTTCTAAGTTTGCAGAGCCGCATTTCGGGCAAGTGTGAGGCGCGTCTTTCTGACAAATCACTTCGCCGCAATCCTGGCAATACCACACAGGGATACGGTGTCCCCACCACAATTGACGGGAAATGCACCAATCTCGAATGCCATCTAACCAGCCTAAATAAATTTTTGTAAAGCGGTCCGGCACAAAGGCAATATCCTTGTTATCAATGGCCTTAGTAGCTTTTGCCACAGAAGGCGTCATTTTGATAAACCATTGAGGAGAAACCAACGGCTCGATAACGCTGCCGCAACGGTAGCATTCCCCTACCGCGTGTTCAATGTCCTCGATTTTTTCCAATAACCCCAGTTGTTTAAATTCTTCGATGACCTTTTTGCGGCACTCGTCTCTGTCCAAACCTGCAAATTTTCCGGCGGCTTCCGTCATTTTAGCGTCTTTGCCGATGACCACGATTTGTTCTAAATGGTGGGCAAGTCCCATGTTAAAGTCATTGGGGTCGTGAGACGGCGTGATTTTCACCGCCCCTGTCCCATAAGACATATCTACATATTCGTCAGCGATGATAGGGATTTCCCGATTGACGATTGGCAGCATAATGGTTTTCCCCACCATATCTTTGTACCGTTCATCATCAGGGTGAACGGCTACTGCCGTATCGCCCAGCATAGTTTCAGGACGAGTGGTAGCGACGATGACATAGCCGCTGCCGTCGGTAAGAGGATATTTCAAATGCCATAAATGACCTGCATGGTTTTTATGTTCTACTTCAATATCAGAAATGGTGGTCTGACATTTGGGACACCAGTTAATCATATAACTGCCCCGATAGATTAAGCCTTTTTCATATAATTTGACAAAGACTTCCTGTACTGCTTTGGAGCAGCCTTCATCTAACGTAAACCGTTCCTTGTCCCAATCACAGGAAGAACCCAGCTTCCGCAGCTGTTTGGTGATTCTGCCATGGTATTCATCTTTCCATTCCCAGACTTTTTCGATGAATTTTTCCCGTCCCAAGTCGTATTTGGTCACGCCGTCTTTAGCAAGGTGGGCTTCAACCTTGGCTTGGGTAGCGATGCCTGCATGGTCCGTGCCGGGAATCCAGAGCGTATGATACCCCTGCATTCGTTTCCAACGGGTAAGAATGTCCTGCATAGTGTTATCCAGAGCATGTCCCATATGGAGCTGCCCCGTTACATTAGGCGGCGGCATCACGATAGAGAAAGGCTTGCCTTCTTTATTATGTTCCGAGCTGAAACATTTGTGGCTTTCCCAATAATCATACCATTTTTCTTCTACTTCTTTGGGGTTATATACCGTATTTAACGCTACGGTGTTTTTGGCTTCTGTCATGATGACTCCTCCTGTTCTTCCATAAAACGTCATAAAATAAAAGGAGCTTTTCTCGCCAAAGGACGAAAAAGCTCCGTGGTACCACCTTCATTCCTAGCGGCATTTTTTATGCCGCCAGGCGCTCTCTGCTATAACGGGCAAACCCGAAACGCCCTACCCAATGCAGAAAACCTGCATCTTCAAGCGTTTGTCTCCGAGGCTACCTTCTTGCCGCCGTCTTAGTAAGCCTTTCAGCCCTAGGGCTTACCTCTCTGGAAGTCCGGTAGAGCAATACTCCTCCTCGTCATAGACCGTTCTGTTTATATTTTCTTTATCATAAACAAAAAAAATCTTTCTGTCAATGAGAGATTTTTTCTTCTTTTTTCTCCAAGAGTTTCACGCCCATCATCGCCATAGAGCCGAAGATAACCATAATAAAGCAAGCCGCCCCCATAAATATCCAAGGACTGCGTCCCGAAAAGCCAAAACTTGCCAAAGCGATAAAAAGTGTAAATATACCCATGCAAGAAAGGTGTAACTTCCACCAACGGGTCAGGTCCCCTACGCTAATCACTTCTTTTTGTCTGGCTACAAGGATTGCCGCTACACGCTCTTGCCGTAACAATATTGCCATGAGGATAAAAACGCCGCCCAAAAGAGCCAACCCAATTCCTGCCACTTACAAACGCCTCTCCCATCTCGCTTATCATATATTTTTATCATACCACAAATCTTCGGAAAGAGATACGCTTATTTTCAAAAAGCAGCTATTCTGTCGGCGGACGGTTGGCAGCGACTACCCCTGCCAGGCTTTTTCCCAGCATACTTCCCAAAAAGCCCACAGCCGTCAATAGAACCATAGGCACAATCACCGTATAGACGTTTAATAACATAGGCAAAAACCAAATGAGAAACAAGAGCCAAAGTCCCCAAAGAATAACGTTAAACG
Source organism: uncultured Peptococcaceae bacterium (assembly GCA_949739465.1). Lineage (GTDB taxonomy): Bacteria > Bacillota > Dehalobacteriia > UBA4068 > JAAVYR01 > JAAVYR01. Next base: position 21,935 of record CATIYQ010000065.1, read on the forward strand.
CTCCGCTGTAAAAAAGAGCTTTGCCCTCTGTAAAAAAACCAATATACATATGAATGAGGAAGCACACCAAGGGCAACAATATCTGCCACCAAAGAGAGATGTTTAATACCGTTCCCAAGGGAAGAAAATATAACACGCCAAAGGCTATAAGAAAAAAAACGCAAACAAATAGGAAAAGGAATACAATGCCGTTACGAACAATGCCCCACTCCATAGCTTACCGCCTCCTATCACTCCATGAAACCTGTCTTCTTCATCTATATGTGCAAAATATGATTTCATGCAAAAGATTTTGCGCCAGGGGTAGACAAATATGCTAAAATAGAAGAAGCAAAAGAAACAGCAAAACAGAAAGGAAGTCTTTGTGATGAAAAAATCTGAAGTCATTGAACTGGTAGCAAAATGTTCCCAGGAACAATATGAAAAACAACGGGAATTTATCACTCAGTGTCTGGAAAATAAAGTCAGCGAACTGACCGAGCATACCCGCACTTACGACCCAGTGGATATTATTCCCTTTGTTTTTGGCACCGGCATCAATCTCGCCTGCCAAATCAGCGCTTTTAACACCATGGATATTTTAGAAAAGTTGGGCTTAATTTCTTTTGACGCCGAATAATCTGATTCCTGCTTACAGACAATACGCAAAAAGGCTTTGACAGCATACGCTGCCAAAGCCTTTTTGCTAATAACATTATAACCAAATAACAATGGAATGAAATAATCCGAAACGATTGTTTATGATTTGCTGCTGTGGCATTTGTCCGCCAGGGCGCAACCCTCGCAGCCGCAACCGCAGCCGCCGCCTCTTTTATGATTTTTATATGTTACGTATGCAGCAAAGAGAAAGATGCCGCAAACAACCGTTCCCAAAAGCCAATTTGCCATAGGAAAAACCTCCTTTTTCGCCTAAGCCTTCAAAGCGTTACGGCTCACAAGCGCGCTATGCCGTTCCTCTTTGTAAGGACGGAATAAGAGCCAGAGGAAAACTGCTACAATGAGGAGCGCAAGCACAGTGAATACCGTAAGACCGCCGCCGGTAAAGAATAAGCCCAACTGATAAATGGCGAAGGATACAGCATAGGCAAGCCCCGTTTGGTAGCCAATGGCAAACCAAGTCCATTTAGCGCTTGCCATTTCCCGGCGAATTGCGCCGATAGCGGCAAAGCAAGGCGCGCAGAGAAGATTGAATACCAAGAAGGAGAAAGCGGAAAGCTGTGTGAAATCAGCCGTCAATAACGGCCAAATTTCGGCGCCGTCTTCTGCCACTTCCGCAAAACCATAGAGAATACCAAAAGTGCCGACTACGTTTTCTTTGGCGATTAAACCGGTTACCGCAGCTACTGCCGCTTGCCAATGCCCCCAACCTAATGGGCTGAAGAGCGGCGCTAATACATTACCGATGTCTGCAAGCATGGAGTTTTCGGTTTCTACCATTTCCAGAGACCAGTTAAAGGTCTGCAAGAACCAGATAAGCCCGCAAGCCAGAAAGATAACAGTCCCGGCTTTTTTCACAAATGCCTTACCTCTATCCCACATATGAAGAAGCACACCCTTAAGCCCTGGAATATGATAAGGAGGCAGCTCCATAACGAAAGGCGCAACGTCTCCGGAAAAGGAGCGGAACTTCTTCAAAATCACACCGGAAACCACAATGGCAGCCATACCGATGAAATATGCCGCAGGACCAACCCAAGCCGCTTCCGAGAACAACGCCCCAGCAATGAGAGCAATGATAGGCAACTTTGCCCCGCAAGGAATAAATGTAGTCGTAATGATGGTGATTCTTCTGTCTCGTTCGTTTTCAATGGTACGAGACGCCATAATCCCAGGCACACCGCAGCCGGTACCGATTAACATAGGAATAAAGGATTTCCCGGAAAGACCAAAGCGACGGAAAATACGGTCCATGATGAAAGCGATTCTTGCCATATAACCGCAGTCTTCCAAAATCGCCAAGCAGAAGAAGAGGGTGAGCATTTGAGGCAAGAAACCCAGTACCGCGCCAATGCCGCCAATAATACCGTCTAAAATCAAAGAAGAGAGCCAAGGCGCAGCATTGATGCTTTCCAACCAACCTTCTACTGCCGGCGGAATAATTTCCCCAAACAGCCCATCGTTTACCCAATCCGTCATCATAGTGCCTATCGTGGTGATAGAGAGATAATAAACGGCAAACATGACAACTGCAAAGATAGGCAATGCCAGGAAACGGTTGGTAACAATCTTATCAATTTTATCAGAAACAGATAAGCTATGTTTTTCCCGTTTACTATGAAAACATTCCTTAATTACCTCAGCAATAAATTCATATCGCCCATTGGTGATGATGCTTTCACTATCGTCATCCATGTTTTCTTCCAACGCGGCAATGATTTTTTCCACCTGCTCTGCTTCTGCAGGAGAAAAACCTATCTTCTTGCAGGCAACTTCGTCCCGTTCAAAAACTTTTATTTCATACCAAGGCAGGAGATGCCGCTCCACCTTATCGCCGATGATACTACCGATTTGCGAAAGGACAGCGCCCATTTCCCCTGTGAAAATTTCCAGTGGTTTTGCCCGCTGGGCATTTTTTGCCAGCGCCAAAGCTTTTTCCACTGCCTCCAGACAACCTTTTTCCTTTAAGGCCGAGGTTTCAACTACCGGACACCCCAAGAGCCGTTCCAAAGCCGCAATGTCGATTTTAATTCCTTGTTTTTCCACCAAGTCCGTCATATTCAGGGCGACCACCGTAGGCAACCCCATTTCCAACACTTGAGTGGTTAAGTAGAGATTTCGTTCCAGATTGGTACTGTCCACAATGTTGATAATCGCATCAGGTTTATCATCAATGAGATAATTACGGGAAACTACTTCCTCCAGGGTGTAAGGCGACAAGGAATAAACCCCCGGTAAATCCACAACCTCCACGCCGCTGTGCTTTCTCAGCTTGCCGGCTTTCTTTTCTACCGTGACACCAGGCCAATTGCCCACATATTGAGAGCTGCCCGTTAAAGAATTAAACATGGTAGTCTTCCCGCAGTTTGGATTCCCTACCAGTGCAATTCGTATGTTCATGTAACATCCTCCTTTTCAGTTAGTTACTGCTAACCTATTGTGAAAAAATTATAATTATAATACTTCAATGATTTCCGCGTCATGCTTACGAATGCTCAGCTCATAGCCCCGCACGGTGATTTCCATAGGGTCGCCTAACGGCGCAACTTTTCGCACCAAGATTTCCACCCCCTTGGTGATGCCCATATCCATGACCCGCCGTTTTAGCGCGCCTTCTCCATGGATTTTCGCCACAGTTACAGCATTTCCCGCTTTCACTTGATTTAATGTGCTCATCTTAACCTCCCTAAACCATAATTCGATTTGCCATATTTCTGTCCAGGGCAACTCTCGTGCCTTTGACATTGACAATGATATTGCCGGCTAACTTAGAAACGACAACGATTTCCTCTCCTTCCAGACAGCCTAACCGGTGCAAAAATTGCAATGCGTCGTCTTTTCCTTTAATTTTTTTGATTACAACCCTTTCACCCATAGGCGCAAGACCAAGCGGCATATCAGCATCACTTCCTTTTAGTTATCCCTGGCTAACTCACTTCCAAAAAGAATAGTTAGCTACCACTAACTAATTTCAGACATATTCTACTATTCTAATCCCAGAATGTCAATAGGAATTAGAAATTTTTTTCTTGCGTTCTCTAATTGCTTTTTGTTACCATATTTGTTACCATAGAAGTTAAGAAAGAGAGGGTGACCCCCATGCGCAGTCAAGAATCAGCAGAAATGTATTTAGAGACCATTTTAATTTTGCAGCAACGGAACGGACAAGTCCGCGCCATTGATATCGCAGGCGAGCTGGATTTTTCCAAGCCCAGCGTCAGCAATGCTATGAAGCTGCTGCAATCTCAAGGCATGGTGGCAATCGACGACGGCAAGCTCATTTCCCTCACGCCCTCAGGCAAAGCCATTGCAGAAGAAATCTATGAACGGCATTTGCTCTTAACCCAATATCTTGTTCGCTTAGGTGTTGACGAAGACATTGCCGCCCAAGACGCCTGCCGCATCGAGCACGTCATCAGCCGAGAAAGTTTCCAAAAAATAAAAGAGCATTGTGAAAAACATATCAAATAAAAGAGAGGAACGCATACATATGCGCCCCTCTCTTTTATTATGCTTCTTTTTGATTATCTTCCGGTTCTTCTAATCCCAAGATTTTCCCGATGAGAGAAAGGATTGCTTCTTTTCCCTCTTTGGTTTGAGAGGAGAAAGGATAAATCCGTTCACGTTCCACACCCAAGGTTTTACTAATCAGGGACAATTGTTTTTCTCTTGCTCCACGGCTAATCTTGTCCAGCTTAGTAGCAATGACAATATAGGGAAACCCTTTTTCCTTCAACCAATGATTCATCTGCTTGTCCAACGCAGAAGGCTCATGACGAACATCCACCAGCTGAAAGCAAAACTTATTTTCAGGGGAATTGGCAAGATATTTTTCAATCATCTTCTTCCAATCTTCCCGAGAGGACTGGGAAACTTTCGCGTAACCATAGCCGGGTAAGTCCACTAAATACCAACTTCGGTCCATTTTATAGAAGTTAATTAGTCTGGTTTTCCCCGGTTGGCTGCTGGTGCGGGCTAAATTTTTGCGGTTGCTTAAGCTGTTAATGAGAGAAGATTTTCCCACGTTAGACCGTCCCAGCATAGCGATTTCCGGTAATTTTTCTTCAGGGTATTGCTCCGGATACACCGCGCTTGCGACGTATTCCGCTTTTTTGATTTCCATGTTCTTTTATCGTTCCATTCTCTTAAATTCTCTTTATTTCTTTTTGGGCAGCAAGGCTATGTCCAGAACGTCCTCCATCTGCCCAACAAAGTGAAATTTTAATTTTCTTAAGACGCTTTGAGGAATATCCTCTAAGTCTTTTTTATTTGTCTCAGGGAGAATGATTACCTTTGCCCCGTTGCGGTAAGCCGCCAAGACCTTTTCCTTAATACCACCCACCGGCAGCACCCGCCCGCGCAAAGTGATTTCTCCTGTCATCGCCACCTCATGGCGAATAGGACGTTCCGTGAGAGCCGAAGCAATAGCTAACGCCATGGTAATACCGGCAGAAGGACCGTCTTTAGGGATAGCGCCTTCCGGCACATGGAGATGAATATCATATTTTTCCTCCAGCTCCGCGTCAATCCCCAGCTTTTCTCCAATAGAGCGAATATAGGTATAGCCTGTCTGTACGCTTTCTTTCATCACATCGCCCAATTGCCCCGTCAGAGAGATTTTTCCTTTGCCCGGTAATACTTGGACTTCAATTTCCAATACTTCGCCGCCCACCTGCGTCCAGGCAAGACCGGTAGCTACGCCAACCTGGTCTGTTTTTTCTTCCGCCGCATAGGGGAATTTTGGCGCGCCCAAATACCCACCAATATTTTGCGCTGTAATCTTAAACGGTCCTGTTTCCCCGTTTACCACACTTCTCCCTATTTGACGGCAAACTTTGGCAATAACCCGCTCCAGATTCCGCACGCCCGCTTCCCGCGTGTAGCAGCGTATCATCATACGGATTGCGTTTTCAGAAAACTGCACGTTTTCCTTTTCCAAGCCATGTTGAATCAAGTTTTTCGGGATTAAATGCCGTTTGGCGATTTCTGTTTTTTCCTCTTGGGTATAGCTTGGTAAATCAATAACTTCCATTCTATCTAAAAGAGGACGGGGAATGTCGTCTTTTACATTGGCAGTAGTAATAAACATGACCTGAGACAAGTCAAAAGGCACTTCCAGATAGTGGTCGCTGAAGGTGTTGTTTTGCTCCGGATCTAGCACCTCTAACATGGCGCTTGCCGGATCTCCCCGGAAATCACTGCTCATTTTGTCGATTTCATCTAAAAGGAACAGCGGGTTTTTCACACCTGCTGTTTTCATATTCTGAATGATACGTCCCGGTAAGGCGCCAATATAAGTCCGTCTGTGACCGCGGATTTCCGCTTCGTCCCGCACGCCACCTAAAGAAATGCGGATAAATTTCCGATTTAAGCTTTTGGCAATGGATTGGGCAAGAGAGGTCTTCCCTACCCCAGGAGGACCCACCAAGCAAAGAATAGGACTTTTCTTGCGATTAGTTAGCTTGCTGATAGCAAGATACTCTAAGATTCGTTCTTTCACCTTTTCCAAGCCGTAGTGTTCGCTGTTTAGCACCGCTTCACAATCAGATAGGTTTAGTTTGTCTTTGCTGGTTTTATCCCAGGGCAGGTCTAATATCCAGTCAATATAGTTCCGCACCACCATGGCTTCTGCCATCATGGGCGGCATTTTTTGCAAGCGGTCCAGTTCGTTATCAAGCTTTTCTCTGACCGCGGCAGGGAATTTAATTTTCGACGCCTTTGCCTTGAGAGCCGCCACTTCTGACGCCCGTTCATCACCGTCTCCCAACTCTTTCTGGATGGCTTTCATCTGCTCCCGCAGATAGTATTCTTTTTGAGATTTATCCATCTGCTCTCTGACCCGTTGGGAGATTCGCTTATCCAAGTCGATAATCTCAATTTCCCGATTGACGATACCAATAAGCATTTCCAGTCGTTCGTCCACCGCTGTCGTATCTAGAATTTTCTGTTTTTCCGGCAGCTTTAATCGCAGATAAGTGGCAATGATATCCGCCAATCTTCTGGGATCTTCAATGGTGGCAAGGGTAGTCAATGCGTCTGGAGTTATTTTCTTATTTTCTTTGGCATAGCGGTTAAAGCAACGCTCCAAGTTACGAGACAACGCTTCCAGTTCCACCAAGGAACAAGCAGAGTCCTCCCGAGGACGACTGAGAGATACCAGCATATAGGGCTCATCAAAGATGAACCGCTCGATTTCCGCCCGATATAACCCTTCTACCAATACTCGTACCGTTCCTCCCGGCAGCTTCACCAACTGTTTAATCTTCGCCACCGTTCCCATAGAAGCAATATCGTCTTGTCCGGGGTTATCCACCTGGGGGTCTGTCTGCATAGATAGGAATATCAATTGTCCCGGAGAGAGCATAGCGTCGTCTACCGCATTGATAGACCGCTCTCTGCCCACATCCAGATGAATCATCATATAAGGAAAGACGATAAGACCGCGAAGAGGCAATAGAGGCATTTCAAAAAAATCTTCTTCGGAGAAAAAATCCTCCGGTCGGGCGCCGCTTTTTTCGATAACCATATCTGACGTTTCACTATGATTGCGATTTATTAAAGAGTCTTCCGAGAATTCTTTCATTCTTTTCGCTCCTTTGTCAAACTCAACTTCTATTTTTCATTACACTATTGCAAAGAATAGCATATCCAATTTTCATTTTCTTCAAAATTCTTTTTAGAAAAAACCATTTTTTACCGGAATCTATTAAATTATTTTACCATAATTTGCTAAGATATACAATCTTCTTCCTATTATATGAAAATTTCCGGCAGATGCCCCATAGACAAAACAAATATTTCCTCCGATTGTTCGTGCTATATTGTTCGTGCTATAATGAAGATAAATATTTTCGTTAAGAGGGGAAAACAAATGTTATGCGTTTTTACGAAACAAAAAACAGAGACAATCTGCTGATTGATACGTTACTGAATGTGTGGGAAAAATCTGTCACTGCTACGCATCTATTTTTAAGCAAAGAAGAAATTGCCCAAATTGCTGAATTTGTTCCCACCGCCTTACAGGAAATCCCCCATTTATTCGTTGCTGTAAATGAGCAGGAACACCCCATTGCCTTCATGGGTATCGCTGAAAGTAAATTGGAAATGCTCTTCATCACCCCGGAGGAACGGGGCAAAGGCGTCGGTAAAAAACTACTGCAATACGCCATAAAAAATTGGGGCGTCAACGAACTATGCGTTAACGAACAAAATCCTCTGGCGAAAGGATTTTACGAACATATGGGCTTTCAAGTTTATAAAAGAACGGATACCGACGAGCAAGGGAATCCCTATCCTCTTTTATATATGGAATTGGCAAATAAGTGAAACGAAAAATTTCCTTTCATACCAAAAAGGAACATCATATTTATATGATGTTCCTTTTTCTTTCGTCCATTTTTGTTTTTTATTTATGCCGTTTCATTGACGCCTGCGTCTTCATAAAGCTCTTCCTTAGGAATGAGCGTGGGCTGCCCCGCTTCTTCAATAACGTCTTCCGTAATCACACATTTACCGATATCCTCCCGAGAAGGGATTTCATACATCAAGTCCTGCATGAGACCTTCCATAATGGAGCGTAACCCCCGCGCGCCGGTATTTCGTTTCATGGCTTGGCGAGCCACAGCCTTCACAGCCTCTTCCGTAATTTCCAGCGTAACGCCGTCCAATTCAAAAAGTTTTTGATATTGTTTTACCAAGGCGTTTTGTGGTTCTGTCAATACCCGCACCAGAGCGTCTTCATCCAGTGGTTCTAAAGAAACAACTACTGGTACGCGACCGATAAATTCGGGGATTAAACCGAATTTCAGCAAGTCCTCCGGCAAAATCTTCTTCAATGTTTCCCCAATATTTTCTTGATTCTTGCTGCGAATGTCCGCCCCAAAGCCCATGGTTTTAGAACTGGTGCGGTTTTCGATAATTTTCTCAATGCCGGCAAATGCGCCGCCGCAGATAAACAAAATATTGGTGGTGTCGATTTGGATAAATTCCTGATGAGGGTGTTTCCGTCCGCCTTGGGGCGGCACGCTTGCCACTGTTCCCTCTAAGATTTTCAGTAAGGTCTGCTGCACCCCTTCACCGGATACGTCTCTGGTAATAGACGGATTTTCCGATTTTCGGGTAATCTTATCAATTTCATCAATATAGATGATACCTTTTTCCGCCCGTTCCACATCAAAGTCGGCGGCTTGCAGGAGCTTGAGAAGGATATTTTCTACATCTTCCCCTACATAGCCCGCCTCGGTGAGGGACGTCGCGTCGGCTACGGCAAAAGGCACGTCGATGATGCGCGCCAGCGTTTCTGCAAGCAGCGTCTTCCCGCTGCCGGTAGGACCAAGCATGAGAATATTGCTTTTCTTTAGCTCTACATCGTCTATTTTGCCGCCCAGTTTAATCCGTTTATAGTGATTATACACCGCCACGGACAAGGCTTTTTTCGCGTCTTCTTGTCCGATGACATATTGGTCTAAGAATCCTTTGATTTCCCGCGGTTTTGGTAAATCAACAAATTCCTCTATCATAGTTTCTTTCATTTCATCATCAATGATTTCACTACATAGAGAAATACATTCGTTGCAAATATACACCCCGGGACCTGCTACTAATTTTTTCACTTGGTTTTGGGATTTTCCACAAAATGAACACTGCAAACGACCACTGTCTTCCGTAGATTTCGGCATGTTCTCACCCTTTCATTTGCTGTTTTTCTTTTTCGTTTTTACTCCCAAAACTACTTTTGCAGCAAAGTCCTACGTTCAATTACTTCATCAATAATGCCGTATGCCTTCGCTTCTTCCGCCGTCATAAAGTTGTCGCGTTCGGTATCTTGGGATATTTTCTTAAAACTCTGACCTGTCCGTTCTGCCATGATTCTGTTTAACCGTTCTTTGGTTTCCAAAATCTTTTTGGCATGGATTTCAATATCTGTCGCCTGCCCTTGGGCACCGCCTAAAGGCTGGTGAATCATAACCTCGCTATTGGGCAAAGCGTAACGCTTTCCCGACGCGCCAGCAGTGAGCAGAAACGCCCCCATGCTGGCTGCCATACCAATGCAGATGGTAGATACATCCGGACGGATATATTGCATGGTGTCATAAATAGCCATGCCTGCTGTGATAACGCCGCCGGGACTGTTGATATATAAATGAATATCTTTATCAGGGTCTTCAGACTCTAAAAATAACAGTTGGGCTACGACTAAATTTGCTACCGTATCGTCAATAGGACCGCCTAAGAAAATCAAACGGTCTTTGAGCAAGCGGGAATAAATGTCATAAGACCGCTCCCCTCTGTTTGTCTGCTCCACTACCATAGGAACTAACATGCTCATGTTTTTCACCTCTCCCCATAGGATATGATTTCCATATATGTTTATACCCGAAAACACCCGCGAAAATACCGTTCCGTCAAAATCTCTTATTTTACAACAACAACGCTGTTTTTCACCACATCTGCCGCTTTCATCATTTGCAGGGCAAAGATGTAAGAATCAATTCTGCCGCTCTTTACCAAATCTTTTTTAATGTCTTCCGCAGTCCGACCGGAGGATTCCGCCATAATGGCAAGCTGTTCATTGAGCATTTCTTCGGAAGGCTCGATATTTTCCTGTTTGCAGATTTCTTCTAACGCCAAGTCATATTTAACGCTGCCTTCCGCTTGAGGACGATAGTAGTCGGCCATTTGTTCTTTGGTCACTTTGGCATATTCCATGTATTGTTCCATGGTCATCCCCTGCATCCGCAAGTTTTGTTCCATATCAGCTATCATTTCGTTGATACGACGTTCAATCATTACTTCAGGGATTTCTACTTCTACCCCTTCCAGCATTTTATCAATAGCCATATCTTTCACACGGTTGTCCGCTTCTTCGTTTGCTTGTTTTACCAACCGTTCTTTCACTTCTTTTTTCAGGTCTGCCAAGGTATCGGCTGTTTCGCTGACGTCTTTGGCAAAGTCATCATTGAGAGCGGGTAATTCTTTTCTTTTGATATCATGTACAGTTACTTTGAAGGTAGCGTCTTTCCCGGCAAAGTCCGCTTGATGATAATCTTCGGGGAAGGTTACGTTAACGTCAACGTTCGCCCCTGCTACCACGCCGGTTAATTGTTCTTCAAAGCCGGGGATAAATGTTTTAGAACCGATTTCCAAAGGATAGCCTTCGCCTTTGCCGCCTGGGAAAGGTTCGCCGTCAATAAAGCCTTCAAAGTCAATGGTTAAGGTATCGCCGTTTTTGGATTTTTTTCCGGCTTCTACTTCTACCACTTTGGCAAGGCGTTGCTGCATCCGTTTGATTTCAGCGTCAACATCTTTGGCTAAGATTTTCACTTCCGGTTTTTTCACTTCCAAGCCTTTATATGCGCCCAGTTTCACTTCCGGTTTTACGGTAACGGTCGCTTTGAATACCAATGGTTTGTCCAATTCTAATGTTACAATATCGATTTTGGGATTATCCACAGGGTCGATTTTTTCCTGTTCCACAGCGTCCCAATAAGCGTCGGTAATCAATTGGTCGGCAGCTTCATTTAAGAGATATTCTTTGCCGACGAAATTTTCCAATACCATTCTTGGTACTTTGCCTTTACGGAAACCAGGAATGTTTACCTTTTTGCTAACGGCTGCCACCGCTTGATTCATCCCGGCAGTTACTGCTTCTACCGCAACTTCGATTTCCATGGTTACTTCATTTTTTACAGATTTGTCTACAGAAACCTTCATGAACTTTCCTCCTCAAAACAACAAATGGACTTGATTTTTATTTGCTTTTCCATATTTCGCCGTAGATTTCCTATTCCCTGCTAAAGATAAGCTCCTCCCCTAAAGAAAAACCCCCAAAAATGGGGGGACCACAGCCAAATACGGTCAATATAAGAAAATGGTGCGGGAGAAGGGACTTGAACCCTTACGGTTGCCCGCCAGATCCTAAGTCTGGTGCGTCTGCCAATTTCGCCACTCCCGCATGCTTACAGCATTAGATATTTTACCAAACCCCTGTAAAATAGTCAACTGTTTTCTCCTAACCTGCTTTCCCTATAAAACAAACGACGCAAAGCATTCTGCCCTGCGTCGTTCCGATTATACGAATTATTTCATGTCAGCCAATAGCTTTTCCACCGTAACCAATTTCACACAAACGATAAATATTTCCATCGCCTTGCGTAACTCTTCCTCTGTGGGAAAAGACGGCGCAATACGAATATTGGTATCCTCTGGGTCTTTGCCATAAGGATAAGCAGCGCCAGCCTCCGTCATAATTAAACCTAATTCTTTCGCCTTGGCAATAATAGCTTTGGCGCAACCGGGAAGAGAGTCAAAGGCAATAAAATAGCCACCGCGAGGACGAATCCAACTGCAAATTTCTAAACCGGTCAATTCTGTTTCCAACGCTGAGAGAACAATCTCAAATTTAGGACGAAGAATGTCGGCGTGCTTTTTCATAATTTCTACCATACCCGCCATATCCTTAAAGAAACGAGCATGACGCAACTGATTTAATTTATCATGACCAATGGTTTGAATACACATTTGTTTGCGCACGTCTTCCAAGTTAGCAGGAGATGCCGCCATAGCCGCTACCCCAGAACCAGGAAAAGTAATTTTAGACGTAGACGCAAATTTATAGACCATGTCAGGATGACCGGCTTTTTCGCATTCTGCTAAAATCTCCAGCAAATAATCCTGCTTATCATCATATAAATGATGAATCCCATAAGCATTATCCCAATAGATGCGAAAATCTGCTGCAGCAGGCGTAAGCCGAGCAAAACGGCGTACCGTTTCATCTGAATAAGTGATGCCCTGAGGATTGGAATATTTCGGTACGCACCAAATCCCTTTCACAGCTGGGTCGTTATTCACATATTCTTCTACCATATCCATATCCGGACCATCTTCCGTCATGGGAATGTTAATCATCTCAATGCCAAAATATTCTGTAATGGCAAAATGACGGTCATATCCAGGAACAGGGCAAAGAAATTTTACCTTATCCAGCTTACACCAAGGCGTACTGCCCATAACACCATGGGTCATAGAGCGGGCAACGGTATCAAACATCACATTCAAGCTGGAATTGCCATAAATGATAATCTGGTCACAAGGCACTTCCATCATTTCCGAAAGCAATCTTTTCGCCTCAGGAATTCCCTCCAGCACCCCGTAATTCCGACAATCAATACCGCTTTCACACTTCATATCAGAATCACTGGTCAAGACGTCCATTAAGCCTTTTACCAAATCAAGCTGAGCAGCGGAAGGTCTGCCTCTGGACATATCCAAATATAAATTTTGAGACTTTATCTGTTCAAATTCCTTGGTTAATTCCTGTTGTTCTTGTAATAATTCTTCTTTTGTCAGATTTTGATAAGCGGTCATGGCTTCCTCCTTATCGATTCCAATCTATCTCAAATATATTTCAAAAGATAACTTCTGTTTTTTTGTTTTCCTTGTCCAAACCCAACAGTCCACTTAATAGCATACTCTTTTTTCTCGGAAATGTTAAGCCATTTTCTTATGTATTTTGTATTCTTATGAAGGCGCTATTCATGATTCTGCATTTATGCAAAAATACAGCGCATAAAAAAACAGCCGTCCTCTTTTGTCTAGAAGAAAACGCCTGCTAAATATGGTGCGCTGGAAGGGATTCGAACCCCCGGCCTACGGATTAGAAGTCCGTTGCTCTATCCAGCTGAGCTACCAGCGCATATGGAGCGGGTGATGGGAATCGAACCCACGTAGCTAGCTTGGAAGGCTAGAACTCTACCATTGAGTTACACCCGCATATAAGCTCACAAGAGCTTTTTACAGTATATAACAAATCAAAACAATTTTCAATACCCCCCAAAAATATTTTTTTTGCGCCCCCCTAAATGCCGTTCCCATGATTCATTTTATGAATAACAGCCCATGATTGTGACAGGGATTTCCTCTTTATTCAATATTATTGCATAAAATCTAAAAAGCAGCGCATATTAAGGAAGATTTCTCAGAAAAAAACCACAGCAAAACAAAGAAATTTAGCAAATTTTCCAAGGAATATTATTGACAAGCGATTGGTTGTTTGTTATGATAGTTTTTGCTGTGGTGGGTGTGGCGAAGCGGCCGAACGCACCGGATTGTGGCTCCGGCATTCGAGGGTTCAAATCCCTTTAC